>NZ_JAAHGN010000002.1:0-85830 GCF_010672485.1 Moorena sp. SIO2C4
CAAACACCAGTGGTAGCTCCTGGTGTTTGCCGGAACTGATATACTCCCCACCCTTGACACTATCTCAGACTTTACCGTAGACGCAATAATTGGCATGACCCGACAGCGATAATGTAAGTATTCAGCTATCAGCTTTAGCCGATAAAGTAGGGTGGGCAAATCGACAGGATTGTTGATATTATTGCCTTCGCTACAGAATTTGCCCACCCTACCCAACCGAATGCGAACACACTATCAGCTTTAGCAAAGGGAACAGCGGATCTGGGAGTAGGGAGTAGGGAGTAGGGAGTAGGGAGTAGGGAGTAGAAATATCTCTCATTTGAGATTTATTTTAAACATTAGGCTGACGGCTGACAGCTAACCGCTGATGGCTGAATGCTTGCGCGATAACTCAGTGCGATCGCTCTTTTTGGGTGCAAACCATTAAATGTAAACAAATAAGTAGTCCCCGGTATAATTTGAATAGATCTGTACAAAATTAGGGCTTATGAATAAGAGTGACTTAGGAGAAATTGAACGTGCTGTCAGTCAACTGTCTAGTGAGGATCTCGCCAAATTTCGGACTTGGTTTGCAGAATTTGATGCAGCAAATTGGGATCGACAATTTGAAGCAGATGTTGCGGCTGGTAGGCTAGATGCACTAGCAGACAAAGCACTGAAAGATTTACAACAAGGAAATTGTACTGATTTGTGAAACATCTTGCTACACCAGATTTTGGGTATTATTATCGACAGCTACCATCGGAAATCCAAGAACTTGCCGATAGATGTTACGAGTTGCTCAAACAGGATCCTCGATATCCCTCACTACATTTCAAGAAAGTAGGTCGGTTTTGGTCAGTTCGAGTGGGTTTACACTACAGAGCGATTGCGGTAGAAAAGGATAATGATCTAGCTTGGTTTTGGATTGGAACACACGCCGAATATGACAAAATATTAGGCTCAAAGTAGCGATCGCCTGGTGCGATCGCTCTTGTCGGGTGGGCAAATGGACATGATTCTTTATCAAATTGTCAAACTCTCAGAATTTGCCCACCCTACAGTGCTTTCAACCTTCAATATCCCAACCTTCAACCTTCAACATCCCAACCTTCAACCTTCAACATCCCAACCTTCAACCTTCAACATCCCAACCTTCAACATCCCAACCTTCAACCTTCAACATCCCAACCTTCAACCTTCAACCAACTAACCTTCAACCTTCAACATCCCAACCTTCAACATCCCAACCTTCAACCTTCAACATCCCAACCTTAAAAAAAATAGCCGCAGAAATACTATCCACGGCTAGGAATGTTACCTTATGTCATTCAGTTTTATAACCTATCCAGACGTGCTCCTATGTTATTGGACCGGATGGTTTGGCCAGGGGGAAAACCCCCCAGCAATGTCTTGATGCAGTCGCTCATGGGGGAAACCCCCAAGACCGTAATGGTGCGTTTTCCGTAGGCGAATTAAATTCGCCACGGGTCGCACCTCTGCATCGCTTTAACGTTTTAACGGAGCCTGAAGTACTTGGTCATAATTGTTATGAATTCTCCGGGAACATCCGTCCGCTGCAGAGGACTCCACTCGGATATTTGGGCGTAGCCCATTGCATACAGGGCATGCATGGTATTAGTTACTGCCTTGCGGTCGCCCTTTAAAATGTGCTGAACACGGATTTTTTTGTTGGAAGAATCCTCTGGATTGTTGTCTGGATTATTAGTTGGAAATTCTGATGGCATAAGGGTAACCTTTTGCTTTTTGTTTACATATATAATCGTAATGATTATAATTTAATTTGTCAAGGGTTTTTATAATTTTTTTTTTGAGGGAGAATGTAAATAAATGCGATCGATAGCTATCAGCTATCAGTTATCAGCTATAGCAAAGGGAGTAGGGAGTAGGGAGTAGGGAGTATTGAGACTCATCACTTTTAGTTCTCAACTGTACCTCAACCGTAGTTGTTACATCAATTCCACGATGGCGTAATTCCCGGGCAATTACCGATTTAATATGCTCATCCAAATGATAACGAATCCTTTTACTCACCCTTTAAATTCCTAAGTTTTTCCTGTAATAAAGAAGGGTTATTTTTAGCAAAATCCTGAGCAAATGCTTCACCTTCTGCCCTACGAATTTCCAGTTCTTCTCGATGATCGTAATAATAGGCCATTGCCGCATGAACCGAAGCTAGAGATAAATTATAATTTTGAGCAATATCTTCAAGAGATTCTGACAGTTTTAGATAGCAATTGACAATATCAATAACAGCTATCCTTGTTCCCATAATGCAAGGTTTACCGAAGCGAATTTCGGGATTAATACTAATATGTTCTGTACTTACTTGTGTCCTAGTCATTTTTTGATTAGATATCCTTTTAATTCAATTATAGCAGTTTTCAATTAGGTGTTGTACAAAGTGCGATTGGCCGTAGGCCACGCTACGCGATCGCTTTTGTAGGGTGGGCAAATGGACATAATTCCTAATCAAATTGTCAAACTCTCAGAATTTGCCCACCCTACCACTAATAGGTGGGCAAATGGACATGATTCGTGATCAAATTGTCAAACTCTCAGAATTTGCCCACCCTACGACTAATAGGGTACGCTCTACGCAACAGCAAATTCCGTATCTTTCCTGCGTTCAGGTGACTTAAAACCCAAAACAATTTGCTCTTTTGGGACACCAGCTTCAACGAATTCGTTAGCCACTCCAACTTCTGTGCCATCTCGTTGAATCCAGATTTTTCCATCGATAATATCAACATGGATTAAACAACCATGCTCATAGTGCTTATTCTGACGGCCTAAAATCATCAGCAGGTAGCGATCGGATTCCCGATCAAAGACCGTCTCAAACTTAATGTCTCCATGCTTATAGGGCACTTTTGTATGATTTGTGATAATTTCTCGAATTAGTTTGCGGTAATTAGTTAATCTATCCATCGGATAATAACCTCCCGATCGGGGTCAAAGACAATAATAGGCACGTTGTAATCACTGAGAATGATTTCTCCCAGGGGTTCTGTAAAGAAATCTTCATATACTTCTTCGTGGAGTGCTAGATAAAGCTTGCGTTGAGGTTCTAAGCGTTTAATCACAGAGAGATAATAAAATATTGACCTAGGGATTTTTGAGCATCAGCAATTGAGCTCGGACCACCAAAGGTTTTAATCTCAACAGCAATCTGCTGCTCATCTTTGACCGCTAGGAGCAGTTTTTCGGCTGCTAGATCAACGTACATATCTTGCTTACCCCAACGCAGGCGAAGGGGATCATCAGTAATCAACCACCCGTCTTTTTCTAGGGCACGGCGAACACCATAATGGAAGCGATCGCGGTTAGGCATCTTGTGCAGATCAGAACTGAAATTAACTCAATTATACAAGTGATGTGGGGCATATGGGGGGACGATATTGCTTGAAACGATTGATAGGCAAAGAGTGTAACCATTTGTGATCTAAAAAGATAGTGCGATCGCTACTCTTGTAGGGTGCGAAGCATGAAATGTAACGCACCATCTATCTGGTAATATTCGGTGCTTTATCGATTAAAATAGTACAATACAGCTATCCTTAATCAGATGTAAGCTAAAATGAATGAATATAAAGCAAATTAGTGATGCAATTCTTGATTATCGATTTTGGATTACCGATCATGCTGACGAAGAAGCAGAAGAATATCAATTGTCTTTTGATGAAATTTATCATTCTGTTCTGTATGGTGAAATCATAGAAGACTATACTAATCATCAACCTTATCCGCGCTGCCTAATCTATGGCGAAAACTTTGCAACTGAGCCAATTCATAGCGTCTGGGATTATGATCAAGAAACAAACACAGCTATTTTAGTTACTGTATATCGACCTGATCCGAAAAAGTGGATTAATGGCCAAATAAGGAGATAGTGATGAAAACCCATAAAAAATGTCCTAATTGTCAAGGAGAATTGACCACCAAACAAGTTAAAAAACTCCTCAAAGGTGGGGGAAATACAGCCATTGTTCAAGTAGAAGCCGAAGTCTGTTTACATTGTGGCGAACGATTATATAACCCCAATGTTGTTAGACAATTTGCTCAGATTCGAGCCAAACTTAAAAATCAAGAAACCAAAGACTTTGAATTAATCGGACAATCGTTTAGGGTGGGATCGCCGCTCTTGTCGGGTGGGCAAATTAGCCATGATTTCTAATCAAACCGACAACCGCTTGAATTTTGCCCACCCTACCTATTCTTGTCGGGTGGGCAAATAGCTTTTTAAAGTAAGCATATGCGCTACGCGCACGCTGCGCGAACAGCTAAAGGCCGTTGGCCACGCTTTCGGCAAAGCCGACGCTTCGCGAACGCGAACAGCCGTCAGCCGTCAGCTTTTATTCAAAAGCTGATAGCACCTCAAGTAGCGTGGCCTACGGCCAATGGCTGATCGCTGATCGCTGATCGCTGATCGCTGATCGCTAATGGCTGATAACTAAATGCTTACACCAAATTTTATTTTCCTTCCTGATATGAAGATTTATTACTTTATTTGAGATTGGCTTGTTAATAAAGTTTACATCCGCCCTCCTGATCAATGATATAGAATTTAGTTATGAATACAAACAAGAAAATTATACATCATATTTTTCGTGATGGCGTTAGTCAGCGCGGACGCTTGCTAAGGGAACTCGAACCAGATTATGTTTCCGTAGATGAGCGCGATGTTTCTGATTTACTCACCTTCGTACAAGAGTATGCCACAAAACTAAACTATTACGATGAGTCCAATCGGATAAATGGGGATTGGTCGAGTTTCTTTGGGGGAGATGTTGAGCAAATGCTTGCTTACATTAAGAACCCGGAAAGTTTTGCCGACGATCCATCGACACAAAGGCAATTAGCTCAACCTCATCTAGTTTTGTTGTTCACGTTTTTACAATTATTACGCTATCCTCAGCAACAGTTCAAGGCACTGACCCAAAGATATCTCGATTTTTATTATAAAGAGGTACTGCAGTTAAGGACAAAAGAGGAAGTTCCAGACAAAGTTAATGTAATTTTTGAGCTGGGGCAAGGAGAAGAAGCCCATCTTATTAACAAGGGTACTTTGCTCAGTGCTGGACAAGATAGTCAAGGGGTTAATATTAACTATGCCACCGATGAAGATATAGTTGTTAATCAAGCTCAAGTAGCCAGCATCAAAACGTTATTTATAGAAAAAAATTCTATTGGTTTAGAAGAAATTCATAATCAAGATAATAAGAGCGATCAAAGTTTTGAAAATATGCTGCGCTGGGCAGTTGGCAGACCCAACCAAGGAGACCAACTTCCTGATTTTGGTGAAGAAACTGTTGATATTGATTATCTCAAAGACAATATTTATCAAGCGATTCAAGATAATCAACCAACAGATGATAACATAACCTCTTATATTACAGAACAATTATTTTTCCTCAATACGGAAGATTTTAAGTATTGCTTTGATATCCATGATAGGCAAATAAATAAGGCCCAAGCAGATAAAGAAGAACCTACAGAATTAGAATGGAACGAAGTTTATAAAATACTAGAAAAAGCTTACAGAAAAAAAATTACCATGGGGAGGCGTAATGCCTTAAAAGAAAAGCGAGAACAAGAAGAGCGAGAACAATTGGCTTTCAAGAGCATGATGGAATTGGCTCTTGGGTCACCTAATCCTGGCGATCCTTTGCCGAAAATGCCTAATGGTTATACAACTCTCCAAGAGATATTTGCTCATCTTGACCAAGAGCTAGTTATTAGATATGTCAAAAAAGAACTTTATCTGAGTGTGGCAGATTTCCGGAAGATTATGGAAATCCAAGCTACTACAGAAAATCCTGATTGGGAAGAAGTCTATCGCCTCGTTGAGAAAGCCCAAACCAAGAAAAGAAACTTTACTTACCCTCCTATTGGAAAAACCGAAATTAAAAATATCCATGGAAGTTCACTAGTTGACGCCGAAGAGGTACAAGCAACTAAAGCACAACGTTTTAATACTTTTGGCAACATTACTCAAACCTCACAAAATTCCATCGGTTTTGCCGTTACTTCTCCCGTCTTGTTGTTACAAGAAGGAACATGTAATATTACCCTTACCTTCACCGGTGAAGAAAGGACTTTGAATCGGGATAAGTTCCAGGCAATACTAAGTAGTGAAAATGGCCCTTTTGAAATTTACTTGAGTAGTGAAGCGCAATGGATACAACCGGAATCCTTTGAATATGAAATTGGCGTTTTTATTGTAGAAGATCCACTAGTATCTTATAGCAGTACAGAACTATCTCTGAGTTCCACTGCTTCGGACAACGATAACTTTACAAGTGTTTATTTTATTGAAGGCTCTGAACATACCTTTTCTGCTAGCAACGTGAAGCAACTTCTGGTTTGGAATGACGGTAAGATATTCCAGATTACAGGATTAGTTAATAATAATGAAGCTAATATACAGCAAATTGGTATCGGTAATTTCCCTCAAGATGCTGTTAGTACTGACAAGATTAACCTCTATCGTTCTTCTGCTATTTACCTTAACAGTTTACAGTTTCAGTTAAAACTCGATTCTACCCTACCAGCTATCTTGCCACCAAAACCAGATGAGTCAACTTTTTTCATCGCAACTTCCTATCCGATTGTAAAAATTCTGTTGAAAGAAATATCACCATCAGAAAATACCCAGGAAACACTTATCTATTACGATCAATTCAAATCAGTATCCTTAGAAAAAGTCAATATACAAGTTAAAGTAGAAAATATTCAAGATGTCCAACTGCGGAACGATAACTTAGTACTAAATCCCAAAACTCCTTTTAAACCCTTTGGCAATAATCCTAAAGTAGGTTCGGGTTTTTACTTCGCCAATCGAGAAATTAGCACCAAAAAGTTAGATAGTATTGCCATCAAGATGGAATGGATGGGACTTCCTCAAGACTTTGCTACCCATTATCAGGCATACAATAGCACCAAGATAATTCCGGAGGCAATTACTAATAACAGCTTTCAAGCCAGTTTGAAACTTCTCAATAACAGAAGCTGGGTGGATATTGAAGGTCCCAAATCCATCTTTACCCAAGAAGACAATACTTTAAGTAATCCAATTCACCTCAATTATCAAATTCCAGGCTATTCTTTGGATACTTATTCCTATGAAACCGATACAGACGATCCTTTTGAACAAAACAGGTATTTTCAACTGGAATTAGAAAGCCCAGATTTTGCCCATGATTTACATCCAGTAGTATCAACTAAGGTGGCTTTGTCAACGGATACAGACTTTGTTAAAGATAACGAAGGAAATGATACATCAACAAAAATCAAATCCCTGCCAGTTTATCTCCCTTACACCCCGGAAGTGAAAGCCATCTCCCTCGACTATACCGCCTCAGTAGAGATTGACTTGCAAGCCTCCCAAAGCGAGCAGGAACCTAGTAAAATATTCCAACTTAATCCCTTTGGCTATGCCGATATCCAAACTCTCAATCAAGACAACCAATATTATCTCCTACCGAACTATCAAGAAGAAGGCACTTTATACATCGGTATCCGCAATCTGCAACCACCCCAAAACATTTCCATCCTCTTCCAAATGATACCGGGCAGTGGTAATGGGGAACTAACTCCACCACAGATTCACTGGAGTTACTTGAGTGGTAATGCTTGGCGAGAATTTAAAGACACAGAGATGCTTTCCGATAGTACCAACGGGTTAGTCGATTCGGGGATTATCCGCTTGAGTATCCCTGAGGGAGCCACCAGTCAGCATAACTTGTTACCCAGTGGTTTACATTGGCTACGAGCTACCGTCACCGAAAATGCTGCTGCAATTCCTGATACTCTCGACATCAAAACCCAAGCAGTCAGGGCGACCTTTGTGAATCAGGGGAATGCAGCCGACCATTTAAGTAAACCCCTCGCAGCTAATTCTATTCAAGGATTTGTCACACGAGAACCCGCCATCAACACAGTACAACAGCCCTATAGTTCCTTTGGAGGTAAACCAAAAGAAGACAATCGCGCCTTCACCATGCGGGTGAGTGAAAGACTGCGCCATAAACAGAGGGCTATAACCGCCTGGGATTACGAACGCCTGGTACTGGAACATTTCCCCCAAATCTATAAGGTGAAATGTATCACCTCTGCTGCTGGCAACCACAATCCTGGTGATGCCAAGGTGACAGTGGTGGTAATTCCCGACATCTCTAATACTGCGCCTTTCTTTCCCCTGGAACCCAAAGCACCTTCCTACTTACTAAAGGAAATCCAGGCATACCTGCAAAACTATACCTCACCATTTGTGCAAATCGTGGTGAAAAATCCCCGCTACAAACCCATTCAATACAAAGTGGGTATCCGTTTTCTCGCTGGATATGACCAGGGGGACTATCTGAATCAACTCAATGAAGATATTAAATGCTTTTTGTCCCCGTGGGCTTATGAAGAACAAGCAGATATTACCTTTGGTAGTTCAATCCATAATTCCTCAGTGATCCATTTTATTGAGAAAAGACATTATGTAGATGATGTTGGCTATCTCAAATTAATTGAGCAAGTCCCCATCAAAGCTGGTTCTCAAGGTAAGTCAGATACCGATTATCCGGTGAATCCGTATAATCTCGCCCAAGTGCAACACCCGGATTCAATTTTGGTTTCTGCCCCTCAACATATTATCTGCCTGATGGGCACAGAAAATTCTTATGATGAAGAGGATTTTGAGGGGATTGATTATATGAGTATTGTTAATGATTTTGAAGTTAGTTAAAAGGAGTTAAAGAGCATGGCTCAAAAGAAGAGAAGTCAACTAAAAGAATTATTCAAGACAGGTAAAAAGCCTTCTCAACAGGATTTTGCCGACTTTATTGATTCCACCCTCAATATAAAAGATGATGGCATAGAAAACCCGGCTGGGGCAGATACTCCCCTCAAGATTACCGCCCCCATCAAGATTACCGCCCAAGGTACGGATGAGAAACTGTTGGATTTTTATGCGGGTGACACGAACACTTGGAGTATTAATCAAAAATTAGGAAATAAGCCAGCTTTAAATATCTCTAATTCTTCTGGAGATAGTAAGCTTTTTATTGACAGCAGTAACGGGAATGTGGGACTGAGTATCGATGATCCGCCGAAGGCGAAACTCCATATTCGCCAGACGTGTCATGAAGATGCTTTACGGATTGATGATGAGTTAAAGAATACGATTTTTCTGATTAATAAAAATGGCAATGTGGGGATTGGGACGGATAGTCCAGATGCAAAGCTGGAAATTAAAGGAGATGAACCTGTCCTGAAGATTTGGGGTCAAAATAATGCAACCATTCAATTGCGAGAATCGACCGCAGCAAACGGGGGTTTTGACCTTAAGTACATTGGCAGTTCAGAAAAAAAATTATATATAGAAAGCTATAGCGAATGCGTTTCAAAAGAACAACATTTAACCATTGTAAGTGAATCAGGCAATGTGGGGATTGGGACGACCTGTCCAGATGCCAAACTAGAAGTTAACGGAAATTTAAAGCTAGAGTACGGAGTAGCGGTGAATGCATTTTCTTGTGATGGTACTCTCGAAGATAATAGCGATTGTGCAATACCAACGGAGAAAGCAATTAAAACCTATGCCGATACTAAAGCACTTCTCAATGGTTCTCCGAGTGAGGATTTTTCAGCAAACAACCTAACTGTAAATGGAGTAATAAAACCAAGTGCGGGTAATAGAGAAAACAAGGGTATTTTCTTTACTAAAGAACCGGGTTATGGTAGTAAAGATGCTGCCTGGATCAGGTATTACCGTTGTGGAAATTCAGGAGAAAATACGACACTGGAGATTGGAACATCTAATGATTGTGACGATCATATTGCCTTAATGCCTCGAAAGGGCAATGTGGGGATTGGGACGACAAATCCAAGGGCTAAACTCTCTATAAATGGCGGTTTGCACGTTGGTGGTGATTCCGATCCAGGGGATAAAAACCTACGGGTAGATGGCTGTACAACCACAAATGAATTATCTGTCTCAGGAAGTCTTAGCTTTGATACACCCACAAGACAGATAATTAACATGTGTAATAATAATTACGGGATAGGGATACAGGATGGCACTCAATATTTCCGCACTGACAATAATTTTGCTTGGTACAAAGGTGGTACTCATGATAACAATGAACTGAACCCTGGTACTGACGGAATAGCACAGATGGTTATCAAAGATTGCCATGTGGGGATTGGGACGATAGATCCAGGGGCAAAACTAGAAGTGAAGGGCAATCTCAAGCTACAACAGGGAGTAGCGGTGAATGAATTTTCTTGTGATTGTACTCTCGAAGATAATAGCGATTGTGCAATACCAACGGAGAAAGCAATTAAAACCTATGCCGATACTAAAGCGCTTCTCCATGGTTCTGTGAGTCAGAATTTTTCAGCAAAAAACCTAACTGTAAATGGAGCGATCCAACTAAGTTGTGGTGATGCTGCCTGGATCAGATATTACCGTAGAGGAGGTGAACCAGAAGCAAGGACACTGGAGATTGGAACATCTAATCATTGTCACGATCATATTGTTTTAATGCCTGGAAAAGGCAATGTGGGGATTGGGACGAGCAATCCAACTCACAAGTTTCATGTCCTAGGATCAGATGCAGTAGGCTTATTTCAATCTTGCACTAACCTAGCCGTCTTAGAACTTTCCACCAACGAAGGATTGAATAATCGGGTAGAAATTGCCAATAAACCTGGTGGGCGATTGAGCTTTTCTACAGCAGAAGCGTGTGATGTATTCAACCTCACCAAAGATGGTAATGTGGGGATTGGGAGGACAAATCCAGGGGCAAAACTAGAAGTGAACGGCAATCTCAAGCTACTACAGGGAGTAGCGGTGAATGAATTTTCTTGTGATGGTACTCTCGAAGGTAATAGCGATTGTGTAATACCAACGGAGAAAGCAATTAAAACCTATGTAGACACAAAAACACGTTTTTCTGGTTCTCAGAGTCAGGAGCTTTCAGTAAAAAACCTAACTGTAACTGGAGCGATACAACTAAGTTGTGGTGATGCTGCCTGGATCAGATATTACCGTCGAGGATGCGAACCAGAGGCAAGGACACTGGAGATTGGAACATCTAATCATTGTGACGATCATATTGCCTTAATGCCTGGAAAGGGCAATGTGGGGATTGGTACGGATAGTCCAGAGGCAAAGCTGGATGTGTCAGGACAAATTAAAGGTGGCGGGGTTTTGGCTGGAATATGGGCAGCCCAACCAAATACTGATGTTTCTATCACATGCGCGGGGTGGGAAGATGTTTCCGATACATCAGTTCCTTTCAAGCTAGATAGAAAAGCAATAATTTTTTGTACCTATTCCATTAATGTCCAACCAAATGGGAATTGTAAAGGTCGTAATCTCATTGCAACAAGGCTAGTCGTGGACGGTAATGGCTGTCCCCAATCTGGTTCGCACTTTCAAGCCCATAGCCCTAATCATCCTAATGTGAATTTGAATGGCAATCTCGTCTTGCCGCTTGAGACAGGTGAGCATACCGTTAAGCTCCAGTGGAAGAAAGTTGGCGACAATGTGGCAAGGTGGAATAGCAACCCATCATGCCTAGATGGCTTCGGTGGCGGAAGAACACTTGTGGTCATGGCATTTTACTTACCAATAATAGGTGTTTAGGAAATCATTAGTCATTTGACAACCAAACCCGCTCTAATCCCTCTTGTGTCACTCTCCGAGGATTAAAATAAAGACATAAATGCATACAATGTCTAGAAAGTGCGATCGCCGATCTTGTAGGGTGCGTTAGCGGTAGCGTAACGCACCATCTACAAATTCCAAAAGAGCCATCTTTAATTAGTGTATAAAAATGATTACCTTAGCTAAATGGTCAATTGAAGACTATCATCACATGATTGCAGCAGGTATCCTCAGTGAGCGTCATGTGGAATTACTAGAGGGAAAAATTATTGAAATGTCACCAGAGGGACCATTGCATCGGAAAATCAACGATTCTATGGCAGACTATTTACGGGAAAAGCTCCGAGGTTGCGCCAAAATCTACGAAGCACATCCAGTTACCCTTCCTGATTCTGAACCCGAACCAGATATTGCTGTTGTTAAATTGCCAGTTTCCTTGTATGACCATCGTCACCCTTCTGCCGAGGAAATTTACTTATTGATAGAAATATCTGACACTACCTTGGTAAAAGACTTGGAACAGAAGCGAATCGCCTATGCTCATGCTGGCATTTTAGAATATTGGGTTGTAGATTTGAAAGCTCAACAACTGATCGTGTTTCAGCAACCATCAGGGGATAGTTATCAAATCAAACAAACCTATAGCCAAGGAAGTCTCTCCCTTGTTGCCTTTCCCCATGTTGAAGTGTCAGTGGAAAAGTTAATATCAAAAACTATCTGAGATATAGCAATTATCATAGCTATGAGGTATACAATTTATGGATTGTAGGGAACAGAGAACAGGGAACAGCTTGTAGGGTGGGCATTGCCGACAAATAAGGAAATAGGTTGAATATTATCCTATGCAATGCCCACCAACACCTTAAAGTGCGATCGCATTAAACAACTTATCCCTAGAAGTGCGTACGCTCATGCTATAATCAAAACACCTAATAGTAAACGAGGAAGATTGTAATGAAAAATAAAGTCATAGATGTGACAGATCTAAGTCCGAAACAGATTGCTATGCTTGAAGAAATTATTGCTGCTTTTAAGGCGGTTTCTCAACAGAATATTTTTTCACAAGATATAAGTGAAAAAGAAGACAAAGAGAAAGAAGACTTGAAGCAACTTCATCAAGAGTTTGATTGGTTGGTTGCTGACCTTGGTGTAAAAGAACCACTTACTAGAAGTAATGTCTATGGCATCGAATAATAAAATAAAACGGTATTTAGACACTAAAATTCTGGTATATTCAATTGATTTAAGTAAGGATAATAGGCAAAAACATCGGGCAGCTTTAGAAATTTTAAGACCTAGTCAAATAGAAGTTATCTGTCTGTCTTCTCAGGTGATTGCCGAGTTTTATGCTGTTGTTACCAGTTCCAAATCTGTAGCCAATCCTCTGACTACTCAAGAGACAATAATGCGGATTGAAAGATTTCTGCAAATGCCCAATATAGAACTTCTCTCCATGTCAGATAATATCTTTAAGCAATGGTTTGAATTGCTCAAAACACACCCTGTAAAGGGTGCTAGAGTATTTGATTTAATGCACCTGGCAATTATGATATCCCATGGAGTAACCAGTATTTATACGTTTAATGAAGATGATTTTAATTGGCATCCTGAAATTGAGGTGATTGTGCCAAGTTATTAACTAATAATACTCCCCATCCAAGGAGCAATTCAGGTATTAGAATAAGAACTTGCCAAAACAGATAGATAAGACAACACAGAAGCTCCGGCAACATCATTTTTATGTTCCCTGTCACCCGTTGCCAAATAATCTAAAAAAGACCTATGATTCAAGCCCAAGCCGAACCCAAACTATACAGCTTTGATGAATTTATAAGCTGGTATCCCGAAAACTCCCAAGTCCGGTACGAACTCCATGATGGAGTAATTATCGAAATGCCCAAGCCAAAGGGAAAACATTCAAATCTAACCGGTGCCCTGATCGAGCAACTATTAATAATTATCAGGCAGATGGGCAAAGGCGGCATTTGGACTATTCCTAGAGAATCGATTGTCAAACCCAAACGCCAACAATCAGGTTATGAGCCGGACATCATCGTTTTGAACCAAGAAGTTCTTGGGGCAGAACCGCGATGGGAAAGCGAATCGATTATCCAAAATCCTGATTCGGTCAAATTAATCGTCGAGGTTGTTTCAACTAATTGGCGTGACGATTACTACAATAAACTTCAGGTGCGACCCGTGGCGAATTAAATTCGCCAAGGTCAAGCGCACCTAAGAGATTATGAGGAGATGGGTATTGAAGAATATTGGATTGTCGATTACGCAGCATTGGGGGCGAGAAAGTTTATCGGTAACCCTAAGCAACCCACACTGTTTGTTTGTACTTTGGTAGATGGAGAATATCAGATGAATCCATTTACGGAAAAAACGACCATTGTTTCCCCGACCTTTCCCCAGTTCAACTTATCTGCACAGCAGATTTTCGCTCTGGCTTTGTAGTGCAAACGCCGCTCTTGTAGGGTGCGTTAGGGCTTATAATGTAAGCATTCAGCGGTCAGCGGTCAGCGGTCAGCCGTGAGCTTTCCGTAACAGAGATTAAACGAATGTTTACCTGTTGTCTTGATGCAATAGCGAGTGGGGGAAACCACGGCAATAGCGAGTGGGGGAAACCCCCAAGACCGCGCTGCCTCCCCAAGACCGTAATGGTGCGTTTTCCGTAGGCGAATTAAATTCGCCACGGGTCGCACCTCTGCATCGCTTATTCAAAAGCTGTTCCCGTAGCGTGCCCATAGCCCATAAGCTGTTCGCGTAGCGTGCGCGTAGCGCATTAGCTGATAGCTGATAGCTGATAGCTGACCTTATAATATACTAAGTTCAGGTTTTGTATCCCAACCCAAATTGACTCAGAAGCAGAAATATCGGATATCCTACCAGAAATTCGCACTGAAACAAGTCGGTAACACCATCCCTATTAGTAACATTATTTTATTACCATCCACCATGATTCAATTATCACCAAAACTACTAACCTTTGATGAATTTCTTGAATGGCTGCCAGAGACTAGGCGCTACGAATTACATGATGGAAAGATCGTAGAGATGCAACCCACAGGAAAGCATGAAGATATTACAGGATTTCTTACCCAAGAATTGACCCTGGAATACACAAAAATGCAGCTACCCTATCGCATTCCTCAAAAAGCATTGGTCAAACCAAAGGACAAGGAGACTGGCTATAATCCAGACTTGCTACTCATTGATCGTTCCCATCTGGCATCTGAGCCTTTATGGCAGAAAAAATCAACGGTGATTCATGGAGAATCCATCCCTCTAATTATCGAGGTTGTCAGCACCAATTGGCGCGACGATTATGGCTACAAGCTCATTGACTACGAAGCGATGGGCATTCGTGAATATTGGATTGTGGATTATCTAGGTGTGGGTGGAGTGCGCTTTATTGGTCATCCCAAACAACCGACTCTCTCTCTCTATCAGCTTGTGGATGGGGAATACCAAGTACAGCAGTTGAGGGGAAGCGAGGTGATTGAGTCACCTACATTCCCAGAACTCAAGTTAACTGCCGAACAGATTTTTCAGGCTCAAAGGTGAGGATTAACTAGTGCGTACTAAGATCAGGTTTTGTATCCGAACCCAAACCCAAACACGCACCCTAATAAAATCTTGATTTTATTCCCAATTACCGCCGAGTTAAACAACCTTTTCTTACTAATGTAACCCATCATATTCAACAAGAAACATGAAAGAACAACTCGAACAACGCCTAACCCAACTCAAAGCCGAATTTGAATCAGGACAAAAAGTCCTCGCCGATTTAGAAGCCAAACAAGCAAATGTCCGTGAAACCTTACTCCGCATCCAAGTAGAATGAACCCATGAATATTGTCTATCAACGACAAGGCGTTGAATTTGAGTGGGATAGCAATAAAGCCCAGAGTAACCTGGAAAAACATGGTATTAGCTTTGAGGAAGCGACAGAAGCTTTTTTTGATCCCTTTTACCAAGAGGGAGAAGCAACTCCCAATAATATAGCCAATGGTGAGCAACGTGAGTTTATTCTGGGCTATTCTTTAGAACAACGCCTTTTGTTAGTTGTCTATGTGGAAAGAGGAAGGCGAAACCGGATAATTTCCGCTCGTCAAGCTACTCGAAATGAAAGGAAACTCTATGAACAAGCCTGAAGAAGAATTTACCATTAAACTGCACCCCCGTCCTCAAGAAAAAGTATCCCTGGATATTCCAACGGATACCTTAGCATCCCTCAAAAAAGTAGCTGCTAGTCGAGATATGTCTTGTGAGGCATTACTAAAACTGTATATTGGACAAGGGCTAAGAGAGGATTTAGCCAAATCATTTTCTAACCGCGTACTAGAAGCAACAGCACAGGTTTTAGCCAAGCATATTGACTCAGAAGCAGAAATATCGGATATCCTACAAGAAATTCGCACTGAAACAAGCCGTTAAGTAAGAGCGATCGCCGCTCTTGTAGGGTGCGTTAGCGGTAGCGTAACGCACCATCTACAAATTTCAACCGAACCTCCTTACCAAAGCAACGGTGCGATCAACGCTATAATATACTAATCCCAGGTTTTGTATCCCAACCCAAACCCAAACACGCCCCCTAATAAAATCAAGATTTTATTCCCAATTACCGCCGAGTTAAACAACCTATTATTACTATTGTAACCCATCATATTCAACAAGGAACATGAAAGAACAACTCGAACAACGCCTAACCCAACTCAAAGCCGAATTTGAATCAGGACAAAAAGTACTCGCCGATTTAGAAGCCAAACAAGCCAATGTCCGTGAAACCTTACTCCGGATCCAAGGAGCAATTCAGGTATTAGAAGAAGAGTTAACTAAACATAATGGTGCTGCATCTGAACCAGACAATTTGCAAGGATTAGAAACCGAGGCTTTAGCAACACACCTTCAGAACAAGGATTAAATGCTTTAGGATCAGGGATGAAGAGATTTTAGAGATTTCTGTGAGCGAAACCGTCTACATTGAAACCAGTATAATAGGAGTTGCCCACTATTTGTACACCTTATGAATTAATGGGAGAATAAAAATGTGGAGAGATGAAATTCTAGAAGAGATCTACAGAATTCGAGAGGAACACGCTAGAAGTTTCAATTACGATTTGAAAGCCATCTGTGATGACTTACGGAAGCGACAAACGGCAAGCAACAGAAAAATTATTTCCAAACCCCTTAGACGACCGGATTTACCTTTAATGTCCCAAGAAGGCTCACGCTCTATCCGATAGGAAAGCATAGTGCGTACGCCGATATTGTAGATCTTGTAGGGTGCGTTAGCGGTAGCGTAACGCACCATCTACAAATTTAAACGGAACCTCCTTACCAAAGTGCGTACACCGATCTTGTAGGGTGGGTTAGCGGTAGCGTAACGCACCATCTACAAATTTAAACCGAACCTCCTTAGCAAAAATAATGAGGTAATTACCATGACTCTTAAAGAATTAAAAACTCAACTCTTAGCCTTAACCCCTACTGAACAAGCTGAAGCAATGGAAATACTAACCAAAGTTATTAACAATAGTTCTTCGAGAATTACCAAAACCCCTGGGGTATGTGGTGGGGATGCTTGTATTGAACATACTCGTATTCCTGTGTGGCTGTTAGTCAGTTTACGCGATCAGGGTTCAACTGATGCTGAATTACTGGCATTTTATCCTCAACTTCGTGCTGTTGATTTAGTTAATGCTTGGGCTTATGCTAAGGCATATCCAGAAGAAATTGAAACAGCTATTCGAGAGGAAAAAAAAGCAATGGAGTCTACAATATAATCTATGGCACGTCTTTATGCCGACGAACAATTTCCCTTACCAGTTGTGCAAGTTCTCCGAGATTTCGGTCATAATGTGTTAACCGTTCAAGAAGCCGAAAAAGCTGGGGATTCTGATGCAGAAGTTTTAGCTTTTGCCGTAAACAACAACAGAGCAATTTTAACTCAAAATCGTCGTCATTTCATTAGACTTCATCTTGAACAACCAAACCATAATGGCATTATCGTATGTACGGACGATCGAGATATAAAAAGTCTAGCTCAACGTATCAATCAAGCAATTTCTAAAGAAGAATCCTTGACCAATAAATTAATTCGAGTAAACCGTCCACAGCAATAAATTACAAATAACTTAACATGACTGAAAACCTTACCATCTCCAACGCCCCCCCAGAACATCCTGGCATGAATTTCGCCTTATTGCGACAAGAAGGTATCAAGCACATCGAACGCCTAGGGGGGAAACTGTGGACAGACTACAATACCCACGATCCTGGTATTACTATCCTAGAACAACTCTGCTATGCCATCACGGACTTGAGCTACCGCCTTGACTTCGAGATGAAAGACTTGCTTGCACCTGCTCCTGGAGATGTAGAAATAAACAACAAGCAGTTTTTCACCGCCAGAGAAATCCTCACCGTTAATCCCCTCACTATTAATGATTATCGCAAACTTCTAATCGACATTGATGGTGTGAAAAATGCATGGGTTAAACCAATTAAGAATTCAGAACCACCAATTTATTACGATTCGCTTCTTCATACCTTAACTTTTGAAGCTTCTAAACGCACTCAGCAAGTAAACTTAAATGGACTTTATCGGGTACTAATCGAAAAAGACAAAAATGTCTCTGACGAAGCGAGTCTCATAGAAAAAGTAAAATCTAAACTTAATCAGCATCGGAATCTGTGTGAAGATTTTGCTTCAGTCGAAATCTTACCCATTGAAGAAATCACCATCAAAGCCGATATCGAGATTGAAGAAGGATTTGATGTGAATGAATTAATGGCACAGATATATTTGGGCTTAGATAACTTTATTTCTCCTCACCTAGAATTTTTCACTGTCAAAGAACTACTGGATCAAGGCAAAACTCCTGAAGCAATCTTTGATGGTGTTCCCCTGGAACATGGCTTCATTGACAACGAACAACTTGATAGTTTTATCAAGAAAGACCAACTGCACACCTCTGACCTAATTCGGATTATTTTAGATATTCCAGGGATAAAAACTGTTAGAAGCATTACTATTTCAAGCGACAAGTCATCAGAATCAGAAGAATGGGCGTTAGCATTAGAGCCTAATCTAACACCCCAACTCAAAGATATAGATGGCTTGACAAGTAACATTACCTTTTATAAAGGACAAATTTCGTGCAATCTGAACCTGGCTAAAGCTAAAAGTCATCTGGAATCCTTACAACAGCAAAACACCAAAACACCATCAATAAAACAAACAAAAGATATCCCCATCCCAGTGGGACAATACCGGGAATTATCTGACTATGAATCAATCCAAAACGATTTTCCTGCTACTTACGGTATTGGAGAAATAGGTTTACCAGCTTCCGCATCTCCCAAACGCAAGGCTCAAGCCAAACAACTGCAAGCTTATTTAATGTTTTTTGATAAACTTTTAGCTGACTATTTTGCTCAATTAGACCATGCTAAAGATTTATTCTCTTTTCAAACTAAGAACAAGACAACCTACTTTTCCCAGGATCTTTCTAACCTCCCAGGTGCGGCAGAAGTCCTAAATCCAGAGTCCAATTCACCAACAGATAAATGGAATGAAACTGATTTAGCAAGAAGAAACCGTTTTCTGGATCATTTAATGGCACAGTTTTGTGAAAAGTTCACAGATTATTCCTTACTTTTATATGATTCAATCCTGGAAGAAGAACTGATTGATGATAAAATTAGTTTCTTACAAAATTATCCCCAAATTAGCGCTGGGAGGGGTAAAGCCTTTAATTACACTGATTCCAGTCAGGTTTGGGATACAGAAAACGTATCGGGACTAAAACAAAGAATTTGTAGTTTACTAGGAATTCCTTACCATCGAAAAACTTTGGCTCTCTGCAATGAATTGGATGAAACCGAAGGATTCCATATAGTCGAACATATTTNGGACTTTGAGTATGGCTCCCCCCTTTTTTAAGGGGGGCTGGGGGGGATCATAATCTTGCGGAAAACTTTGAAAACACGCCCTAGGGCTGAGACATCAGGGTTGACTAACAGAAACTTGCAGGAAGAAATACTCAAAGGTAATGCCTGAAGGCTCAGTAAAAATCTTGTTAATTGAGGACAACCTGGCAGAAGCCAGATTGTTACAAGAGTTTTTGAAAGAAGCTCAGTTCAGGCACTTTAGTCTAGTTCATGTCAAGCGGTTGCGGGATGCACTCCAGGAAATCGCTGAGGCTAGAGCAATCTCAATTCCCTACGATGTGATCTTATTAGATCTGACTCTACCGGACAGCCACGGACTAGCATCCCTCGGACCCTTGATGAAGCAAGCGCCTAGTTTACCGATTGTAGTGCTAACCAATACCAATGATGATGAATTAGCGATTGAAGCAGTTCGTCAAGGAGCACAAGATTATCTAGTCAAGCGGCAAGTCAAGGCAAAAATGCTGGTTCGTTCCTTGCGCTATGCTATTGAACGTAAGCAGGCAGCAGTTGCATTACGACAAGAAAATCAAGCCCTAGAAAGTCAGGTTCAGGAACAAACCGCTGAGTTGGTTAGAGCCAAAGAAGTCAACCAGCGCAAAGCTGAATTTGTTTCCATGCTCTCTCACGACTTTCGTAATCCCTTAAATACAATCCTCCTTTGTTCTGGATTGCTCCAAGACAAAGAGGAACAATTACCTCAAGAAAAAAAACTGGTTCATTTGCGGCTAATTCGCTCGGCCATCAAAAACATGGCCCAGTTGTTGGATGAGGTTTCATTAATCAGTAAAGCTGATTCCGGTAGACTCCTGTGTCAACCTACTCGGTTGGATTTGAAACGGTTTTGTCACCAATTAGTGGAAGAGTTACAAATCAGTACCAACAACAACCATCAGCTAGTTTTTACCAGTCAAGGGGAATTGAGGGAAGCCCTATGGGATGAACGATTGCTGCGACACATTTTTAGCAATTTGCTCACCAACGCTATTAAGTACTCACCCACAGGGGGAACAGTTCAGTTTGAACTGATTGCTCAGACAGAATGTGTTATCTTCCGGATTCAAGACCAGGGGATGGGCATTCCTCCAGAAGACCAACAGCAACTGTTTCAGCCTTTCCATCGTGCTAGCAATGTTGGCACAATTCCTGGTAGTGGCTTAGGACTAGCTATTGTTCAACAGTGTGTGGAAGCTCATGGTGGTGAGATTTCTCTCAAGAGTCAGTTGGGAGATGGTACTACATTTACCGTTAGTTTACCGTTAATCATGTTGACACTCCCCGGCCTATAAGGACGGGGATTCTTCGCTCAAGCGAAACATTCGCCTGGCAATTTCGGAAGCAATTTGTTGACCTAGCCGTTGAGTTTCCTGCTTTAACAAAAGTTCCAGCATCTTCGGTACCGATTCTAGGTCAAACCTAGAGGATTCAATAATCATAGCCCCAATCTTTTCCATCCGCTCCAGGTTAGGAGACTCTAATTTTCCAGTTACATTAACCGCCAAGCCCACCGATGCAGTTATCTGGCCAAGAGTCTTGTATGAGAGATTCTCTAAACTGGTAACCATCTCTTCAACCAGAGCATTACGCAATATACTCCCTTGCTCGGAGTAGAGAAATTCTAAACCCTGGTGTAAGAGCGCACTAATATCAAACTTCCTACTGGTGCGCACCTGACCTAATAACTCCTCCAAAACATGCCATTGAATTTCATCATCCTGATAGACAATCTCCTGTAAACAAGTCCTTAATTCAGGGGATGAATCCGTTAACAGCCGTTGAGCAACATAGGGATACGTTTGATTGAAGGGCTGAAAATTAGGATTGAGCTTAATTGCTATCCCTTCTAAGGTAGCGGCACTGCGGAAAATCAGGAGGTAGTAAGTGGGTAATTTAAATGGATATTTATAAAGTAACGGGGATAGCTTCCGAATAATACGATTAAAGCCGAATGTTGACACAGTAGCTTCCATCACCCCACCAAAAATATCAGTGAGTTCAGGAATCAGCGAGGTCACATCTGTCTCCGGTGGCAAAAAGTCGAGTTTCTTATAGTCTTGTGCTAAACCTTCAAAATCACCAGTAATCATATGGACAACGGATTCGAGTAACCGATACCGATAAGACGGTTCTACTGAGCTCATCATGCCAAAGTCAAGATAAGCCAATTTCCCATCAGGGGTAGCCAATAAATTGCCAGGGTGAGGGTCAGCATGGAAGTAACCTTCTTCTAAAAGTTGCCGCAAGCAACACTGAAATCCCACATCAATCAGGGTATTCGGGTCTAATCCCTGGGCTTTAATGGTTTCTAGTTCCGTCAATTTAGTCCCAGTGATCCACTCCATGGTTAACACCCGCCGCCCCGAGTATTGCCAGTATATACGTGGTACAGCGATATTATTAATGTCACCGTAAAGTTGGGCAAATCTTTCCGCATTGCGACCTTCCTGGGTATAGTCCATTTCTTCAAACAAGCAAATAGCTAGTTCGTCGATAAGTGCTACTAGGTCGCTGTGAACAAAGGATATTGATTCTTGCGCCCATGCTGCTATTTTCCGCAGGATATAGATATCTAGGGAAATACACTCTACCAGACCAGGGCGTTGCACCTTTACTGCTACCATTTCACCAGTTTTGAGTGTCCCTTTGTACACTTGTCCTAGGGAAGCAGCAGCTACGGGTTTGTCGCTCAGTGAGCCATAGATGTTGTTATAGTTATCCCCTAATTCTTCTTGAATTAACTGATAGGCAATGTGATTAGGGAAAGGAGGTAATTGGTCTTGTAATTTAGTGAGTTCCTCTAAATAAATAGGAGGAACAATATCCGGACGACAGGAAAGGATTTGTCCCAATTTAATGAAGGTTGGACCAAGTTCAGTCAGCTTTTCGCGAAATTCCCAGGCTCGTTGAGGCTGATTTTGGGTAAGGCTACCGGTGACGAAATCCCACGCTAGCCTGATGCTAAAGGTAATCAGTGCCCCTACTAAAGCTATCCTGCGCCCCCAGACTAGCCGAGAACGCTGGCGGTAGTAGTCAGAAATGGTTCTTGGCTCGTACTGCAAGGTTAGTATTTTAAGATTTGTTAAATAATTACAAGAAAATTATCTCTTGAACTTTGCGGTTGGTCAAGGGGTCGGGAGTAGGGAGTAGGGAGTAGGGAGTAGGGAGTAGGGAGTCGGGTGTCGGGTGTCGGGTGTCGGGTGTCGGGTGTCGGGTGTCGGGTGTCGGGTGTCGTCAAGAGCGGGAAATATTGATGGATGCCGTGCCAGTGTTGAGTTTCCCTAGACTGGTCTAAAAAAAGCGATCGCACTATGCCAAGTCAAGCCTGACATGTAAGCGATCGCATGTATCTTGAGTCTAGTGAACTAGTTATTTTTATACTGTTGTTAATCAAGAAGGGAAAATTGAAAATTTTCAATGGTCAATTGCCAAAGGGATTTACGCGAATCTGTTAAGACTCTGACGCCAGCGGCTACCCAGCCATAACAACCCACCGATAGCAAGTAATCCTCCAGTAGTAGAAGATTCTGGCACTTTCTCGACTTTAATACGTGCTATCTGGTAGCCATCCACTGTGAAGTCACCTTGAGCAAATGTCTCAGTTGATAAAATCGGTCCACCTGGGATAAAACCTGGATGCAGGGTGACAACTCCGTTTTCTGGTGTACCGGTATCAGGAATAGTTTGACCGAAGAAGGCAGTAGTCGTCTGCTGCTCGTCGTTAACTTCCGTACCTGCATCCAGAACTTGAGAACCGAGAACGGTAAAGTCAGCTCCAGTGAAATTACCTTCTTCATCAAAAATCTCAAAAGCCAAGGGGTTGCCATTAGCAATGAAAGCATCATTACTGGGAAGAATCATTGCTGCGTAGCTGAAGTAACGGCTAGTAGAATCTACAGTAAATGTGGCTTGGGCAATATCCCCAGAAGCAACTGGACCATTTGGACCAGGAATTACCCCATCAACTGAACCCGCACCACTAGCAAAAAACTCTTGACTAAGCACTGCTGCATTGCCATCCTCTGCAATCCGCTCAAGTCCTGGTGAAGCTGCCTCACCCCGATCATAAATATCAAACAAACCATTATGAAAACCAACCCAGACTGGAGTCAATAACGTGCCGTTTTCCGGTGCCAGGCTTTCAATTGTCACCTTAAGGGTGGCTGCTGTTGCCCTAGATGCCATGGCTAGTGTAGAGGTTACCGTAACCATGGTCACGATTTTGAGTGATTTAATAATTGAATGCTTCATGGTGATTCTGATCAATGAGATCAATATGGTAGATTTGTCAATGAGTGTGTTGCTCAACTATCTATACAGCTACATCATTATCCGTAGAGTGTAAGTATTCAGCTATCAGCTAATGCGCTACGCGCACGCTACGCGAACAGCTAAAGGCCTTGGCCGTTGGCCACGCTACGCGAATGGCCACGCTACGCGAACAGCTATTAGATGCTTTAACTGCTCGGGGTTGGATGAGTAAAACAAGCAGGGATTTTCAAGCAGCCGTATCAGCAGCCCCAGCTTGTTTACTACCGACCGTTGATTAGCTGACGACTGACGGCTGATAGCTGAATGCTTACCGTAGAGTTAATCAGCTAAGTGTTCAAAACTTAGTGTTCAAAACTGATTTTGCTGGCACCGTATCAAGTGGTTAATCCTAGGTTAGTAGCTTGACTAGAATTATTGGTTTCTTGGTTTAATTGTTGCTGAATAGAGGCTGAAAATTTGCTGATAATTTACTGATAATTTTCCGCCTCTCTCAGCCTTGTCTCATGACGTGATATTATCTAGGGTTGACTACTTATGCTGGAAGGGTGTTCGTTAATTTAATTAAAATTAACCATTTAAAATTAACCATTTACAATGGTTAATTAACACATTACAGGTGACATATCACACTTACGTTGAAGATTTCTGTAGCGGTCGTGGTTCATCTTGAGCAACGACAATTAAATAGTCACCATTCTCAAGTTTATAATCTGTCGGTGGATTGGAGATAACATCTCCTTCAATTCCTTTTTGTACTGCTAGGACAATACTTTGATAGGCTTGCTTCATATACGTAAATACTTCCATAAAGGAACTACCCACCCGAGATTCAGGTATCGCAATTTTATAAAGCTTGTTGCCACTTTGAGTACTTAATATTTCAGAGACAACTTTGGTAATTCCATGGTTAAGAGCAGCTTGGGAAATGAGCATGCTACTTAACTCACTGCTAACGATTATTTCGTCAACCTTAGCCCGCTGACAGGATTTAACATGAGTTTCATCTACCAGCTCCACAACTGTGTAAGCGTTGGGATTAATACTTTCTACTGTCAGGGTAGATAGTATAACTTTGGCGTCGCGAGCTGTTTCATCTATGCTGTCATCCCCTAAAATTATAACAGTTCTAGCCTGGATCAAGTTGGCTCGATTCAAGGTTTCATCACATACGTTGCCCTTAATAAAAAACAAATTATTGTCTTCGATAGGCTTCCGGTCTATATTGGCAATTAAAATAATTTTATCATCTTGAGTTTTAGGAAACTTTCGCAACTCATTTATAATAAATTGTGCTCTAGAATTCCATTCGGAAATAATCAAGTGATTGTTAAATTTATAAGACCCCATACCTAGATCATTTTTAATTTTTTGATCGACAAAAATACCAGCGAGGGTAGCGGTGAAGATGGCTAAGAATCCAATCCCCACAAACATATCGAGAATAGCAATAAAGCGACCACCAACTGTGACAGGTGTGATATCACCATAGCCAACAGTTGTTAGGGTGACGATGCTCCACCAGAAAGCATCTGCTTTTGAGATATCTGGTTCCAGCCATGATATAGTGATGGTGTTAATAGTAATAATTATAATAATAATAATCATTACTTTATCAAGGTTTTCACTGCGCAAAAAATTCCAGAATTTTCGATTCCATAGTAAGATCATTTGACTTAGAGGTAATGGTTAGATCATGTCGGTTTAAGTAACTATAATATCCCTTCACGGGGATCTATTCTCGGGTAATGGCTAAGCTGCGGGTGCATCTAATTTATAGATTGAATCGGCAAGGGTGCAGGGGGGCTCAGGAGCTCGGGAGTGGGGTTTGGAGTGTTTCAAGTTTACTGAAAACTATACAAAAACTATACAATTTCAATCTGCGATCGCTCAAGCTGAAAGCTAGAGGGCGTTCGGCAAAGGTCTGAATGCTTAGGTTTAACATTACTATAGGAACGGATAGCGCTACTATTGTTAAGGAGTTTAAAGCCGCTGTCGGTCATGCCAAAATCCTCTAACCCCAACCACACCCAAGACCACACCCCTAACTCTGCTCAAAACACCATTCGGATTCGGGGGGCTAGACAGCATAACCTGAAAAATATTGATCTGGAACTGCCACGCGATCGCATTATTGTCTTTACTGGTGTTTCCGGTTCCGGCAAATCCTCCCTGGCATTCGACACTATCTTTGCGGAAGGACAACGCCGTTATGTAGAATCCCTTAGTGCCTATGCTCGTCAATTCCTGGGACAACTGGATAAACCGGATGTGGATGCCATCGAAGGCTTAAGCCCCGCTATCTCCATTGACCAGAAATCTACATCCCATAACCCCCGTTCCACCGTTGGTACAGTTACAGAGATTTACGATTACCTGCGATTACTGTTTGGAAGGGCTGGTGAACCCTATTGTCCCCGATGCGATCGCAATATTGCTCCCCAGACCATCGACCAGATGTGCGATCGCATTATGGAACTCCCTGACCGGACTCGCTTCCATATCCTGGCTCCCGTTATCCGAGGCAAAAAAGGCACTCACAAGAAACTATTATCCAGCTTAGCCACCGAAGGATTTGTGCGAGTCAGAGTCGATGGTGAAACCTTTGACCTCTCCGATACCATCGAATTGGATAAAAATTATACCCACAACATTGAAGTGGTGGTTGACCGTCTCATCAAAAAGCCTAGTATTCAAGAACGGATTACCGATTCCCTTGCTACTTGCCTAAAACGTTCTACTGGAATTGCAGTTATCCAAGTTTTAGATAATACATCAGCACAGCCAGCAGAGGTCAAATCTGATCATAATTATAAACGTACGGCTCGCAAAAAGGGTAGTTCATCTGACCAAGACCTTCCCCAAGAAATCGTCTTTTCAGAAAACTTTGCTTGCCCAGAACATGGGGCAGTAATGGAAGAATTATCTCCCCGATTATTTTCCTTTAACTCCCCCTACGGCGCTTGTCCATTTTGTCACGGTATCGGTAATTTACAAACCTTTTCTCCAGAACTAGTAGTACCTGACCCTACTCAACCCTTATATAGTGCTATTGCCCCCTGGTCAGAAAAAGACAACACCTACTACATCTCCCTACTCTATAGCGTAGGACAAGCCTATGGTTTTGAAATCCAAACTCCCTGGAATCAGCTAACCTCTGAACAACAAGACATCCTGCTCTACGGCACCGACGAAAAAATCTACATTCAAAATAATTCTGCTTATGGCAAAGAAAAAGGGTACTACAAGCGCTATGCTGGCATTATCCCGATCCTCGAAAAACAGTACAAAGACACTAGCTCTGAAGCATCAAAACACAAACTAGAGCAGTATTTAATTTATCAACCCTGTCCAGAGTGTCATGGTAAACGGCTCAAACCAGAAGCACTATCGGTGCGGTTAGGACAATATCATATTGATGATTTAACTAGTGTCTCAATTCGCCAATGTCGTCAACGGATTGATAACTTACAACTCTCCCCCCGCCAAGCTCAAATTGGTGACCTTGCCCTCAAAGAAATTAAAGCCCGATTACAATTTCTGCTTGATGTAGGATTAGATTATCTTACCCTTGACCGTCCAGCCATGACCCTTTCTGGTGGAGAAGCTCAACGGATTCGCCTAGCGACTCAGATTGGAGCAGGCTTGACTGGAGTTTTGTATGTATTAGATGAACCGAGTATTGGATTGCACCAAAGAGATAATGGACGGTTACTCACTACCCTGATCAAATTGCGAGATTTGGGGAATACCTTGATTGTTGTAGAACATGATGAAGAAACCATTCGCACTGCCGATCATATTGTCGATATTGGTCCGAAAGCTGGAATTCATGGGGGAGAAATTGTTGCTCAAGGGGATTTAGAAACTATAATAAAAAGTGAAAATTCCCTGACGGGAGCGTATTTATCAAAACGCCAAGTAATTGAAACTCCTAGTCAACGTCGAGAGGGAAATGGTCGTTCATTTGTGATTAAAAATGCTCATCGTAACAATCTCAAACACATTGAAGTAGAGATACCACTAGGGAAATTAGTCAGCATTACAGGTGTATCTGGTTCTGGTAAATCTACGTTAGTAAACGAATTACTTTACCCAGCATTACAACATCATCTGACTCGTAAAGTACCCTTTCCCAAACAATTGGATCAAGTTGAGGGACTCAACGCTATTAATAAAGCAATCGTAATCGATCAATCTCCCATTGGTCGCACTCCTCGGTCTAATACTGCTACCTATACAGGAGTATTTGATACCATTCGAGAGGTATTTTCTAAAACTATTGAAGCTAAAGCTAGAGGTTACAAGCCAGGCCAATTTTCATTTAATGTCAAAGGAGGACGTTGCGAAGCTTGTTCGGGACAGGGGGTGAATATCATTGAGATGAACTTTTTGCCCGATGTCTATGTACAATGCGATGTTTGTAAGGGAGCGAGATATAATAGAGAAACGTTGCAAGTGAAGTATAAAGGATATTCCATTGCTGATATTTTAAATATGCCAGTGGAAGAAGCGTTGGAGGTATTTAAGAATATTCCAAGAGCAGCATCTCGGTTACAAACCTTAGTAGATGTGGGGTTAGGATATATTCACTTAGGGCAACCAGCACCGACATTATCTGGTGGAGAAGCACAGCGGGTGAAGTTGGCAACAGAATTGTCACGTCGGGCAACGGGAAAGACATTGTATTTAATCGATGAACCGACAACAGGATTGTCATTTTATGATGTTCATCACTTGTTAAATGTATTGCAGCGGTTGGTAGATAAAGGAAATTCTGTTTTGGTGATTGAACACAATTTAGATGTGATTCGCTGTGCTGATTGGGTAATAGACTTAGGACCAGAAGGTGGGGATAAAGGGGGAGAAGTAATTGCCTCTGGAACACCAGAGGAGGTAGCAGAGCATCCTAATTCCTATACAGGGCAGTATTTGAAGGAGGTTTTGCAGGAGTACCCGCGACAGGAAGGACTGCTAAGTGCTTAGTGCTTAGTGGGTCAGTTATAGGGCATGTTTCAGGGATGGCTTTTCTGATGCGATCGCTATTTGAGTTTCCATCCTAGTTGAGGATGATGCTAGAGGGAAGAGATTGAGATGGCAAGGCGAGACATATACCACAATACGGTTAAGCGTGCCTTACAAAAGGATGGCTGGACAATTACCCATGATCCATTTCCCCTACAGATAGGCCACAAACGCTTATCTGCTGATCTTGGTGCGGAACGTCTAATTAGTGCTGAAAAAGGAATACAAAAAATTGTTGTTGAAGTCAAGAGTTTTGTAGGAAAGTCTGATGTAAAAGATTTAGAGCAGGCTTTAGGGCAGTATATCCTGTATCGTCAAGTCCTGGATGAAATGGGTGTAGAGCGCTGTCTTTATCTTGCCGTTTCTAGACTGACCTTTAAAAACGTGTTTACCATAGAATTGGGAAAGGTATTGCTAAGGAACCAAATTATTAAATTAATTGTTTTTGATCACGATAGTGAAACGCTGATTCAATGGATACCAGATTAAACTACCAAGACATCATCAAAAAAGTATTAATGGAACACGCTGAGTATCGTGCTTCCCTACCTGACAGCTATGACTCTAAAGTGCTTTTCGATGATCAGCGAGGACACTATTTAGTATTAGACATAGGTTGGAATGATGACCAGTACCTACACGCTACACCCATTCACCTAGATTTAATTGGTGACAAAATCTGGATTCAATACGATGATACGGAAGAGGGGATTGCTACCGATTTACTGGAAGCAGGTATTCCCGCAAACGATATTGTACTTGGTTTCCGCCATCCTCAAGTAAGACAATATACAGGTTTTGCAGTAGGCTAAAGGTGGAATGCAGAATGTAGAATGCAGAATGTAGAATGAGGTAAAATTCCAAAATATAAATTCTAATATTCTAAATTCTAAATTCTAAATTCCCTAATCCCTAATCCCTAATGACTGTCTATCTAGGCATCGATTTCGGAACTTCTGGCGCACGGGCAGTAGTGATCGACTCTGTTGGTACTATCTTTGCCGAGACTCAATATCCCTTTCCAATCCAAGCTATCACCATCGATACCGCAACACACTGGGAGAAGGTATTATTTTCCCTGATTGAGCAAATTCCCCAGTCAATCAAGGGTGAAATTAATGCGATCGCAATTAATGGCACCTCCGCAACAGTTTTGTTATGCGATCGCATCGGTCAACCTGTAGATGCACCCATCCTTTACAACGATCCACGAGGAGTAGCTGTGATGGAACAACTTAGAACCATTGCTCCTCCCAACCATGTCGTTTTAAGTGCTACCTCCAGCCTTGCCAAACTTCTCTGGTGGTATGACTGTACAGATCTGATCAGCAAAAGCTCTGCTGAAACTAATCCCCTATACTTCCTCCATCAAGCGGACTGGTTAGCCTTTCTATTGCATGGAAAACTAGGCATAAGTGATTATCACAATGCCTTAAAGCTCGGTTATAATCCTGAAAATCTTTGCTATCCTGACTGGCTCAAACAGCTACCGGTGTCACCCATGCTACCCAACGTCTTGGCTCCCGGTACACCAGTAGGAGTTGTAACCCCTGAGGTAGCTCACGGCTTGGGATTATCACCAGATTGTCTAGTCTGTACAGGTACCACCGATAGTATTGCCGCATTTATCGCTAGTGGTGCCAAACAACCAGGTGAAGCGGTAACCTCCCTTGGGTCTACCGTGGTATTGAAACTATTGAGTACAACTCCTCTAGAAGACGCCAAATTTGGGATTTACAGTCATCGATTGGGAAATTTATGGCTTACCGGTGGCGCATCCAACACGGGTGGAGCAGTACTACGCCACTTTTTCAGTGACAGAGAATTAGAAAGTCTCAGCTCTCAAATCGACCCGGAGCAAGAAAGTGCCTTGGATTATTATCCCTTACTTAGACCAGGCGATCGCTTTCCCATTAATGACCCTGATCTCCGGCCAAGATTGGAACCCAAACCCGATAATTCCGTGGAATTTCTCCAAGGAATGCTCGAAAGCATAGCGCGAATTGAAGCTAGGGGATATAGCTTGTTGCAACAGCTCGGAGCAAGTCCCTTAACCGGTGTCTATACTGCTGGTGGTGGTGCCAAAAATCCTACCTGGACAAGGATTCGAGAGCGTCAGCTCATGGTACCGATGTTGACATCCCTTCACACAGCGGCTGCTTATGGTACAGCACTATTAGCAAAGCAGGGATGCCTGTTAGGAGATCGGGTATAGGGTAATTGTGTCTAGGATTACTGCATGACCGAGTGACTGGGTGAGAATCTGCTGTGAATTATCAGCCCTGGATCAACCTGACCATCATCACTATCCCAGTTCGCCCTATACCCTAGAGCTCCTAAGCTCTAGATAATCCCCATGTTAGCCAATCCTAAGATAGTGCCTAGTCCTAGGATGTGACCGAAGCTGGTGGTTGCCAGTAGGGCGGGAAGACCCATGCCACCGAAGAACTCAGGCATAGGCAATGCCGGACCTGCGCTAGGATTCTGGATAGTAGCTTTTCCGAAGGCAATCGCTAGGACATTGCAGACAATCATGATGATTCCGACTGTCGGGCTCCATTCCAGGGTGTTGGGAACGGCAGATGCAGCAGCAAGCAAGATTGAGTAAGTCAATTTGTGTTCTCCTGTTTTTGATAGACTCTTACAGTGATCTCTTAAAGATTTAATCTTTTATAAAGATTTTACCAGCACGGTCTCATAATTAATTTTTTTGGAAAAGTCGATTCCGTTGCCAGTCTTGCTTTGATTACCCTTGATTAGAGAGCGAAAGCCCGTGATTACTAGACTTTTGGGCGGTGGGATTCGGTAAAATTAAATCAAGCCTTTATGTAAATAATTGTTAAGTAATCCCTGGTTGCTCAGTCAATGTTTCGGTAAATTTACATAAATTAATAAAAGCGGGATAAACCCTGGATTGATCAATCAATCCGGGTTGACCGGATTAATTCATCCTGCATGGCTGGTGATATCTTACGCCTAGCGGCGAGTATCACTAGCCATGGGGGGTTAGCTTCCTCCGCTCTTATGCCCCACACCTCAATGCTACGCCATGAGTGTTTAAAGTTACCGTAAGGATAGGGTCGCCTTTATGGTTAGTCGGTTATGCGTAAAAGGGTTAAAACTTTGCCGATTTTGGCTCCACTATCCTAAGGTTTCGTCTCCAGGGATGAATCCCGGACAGGAACTCTGATAAACAGCCTGAAAAACGTTATACTGAAAATAGTAGGGAAAACAAATTAAGAGCTAACCGCCACCTGCTAAGTAAAAAAAAGAACTTTTTTTAATTGTTCCGGTGCGGAGGGGCATCCCGTATCGTTAATAAAGCTTACCGAGTAACCGAACGCGCCCCGCGTCGGCGAAAGCCGATAGCGATGGCTGGTGTTGGTAAGAAGCCCACACTCAACCTGACAAGGTGAGTGTGGGAGTATGTCACCTGAAACTATAATTATGCTGCTGACGGACGCATTACTTTTAGATTACAAACGCTGTCGGCGTCGAGCGTTTTTGGACATTTATGGAGACCCCACAGAGCAAGACCTACCCTCAGATTTTCTGCTGAAACTGCAACAGAAAAGCCGAGACCATAAACAACAGATTCTGGCTACTGTGCCCCACCACTCACCCCGCTACCCCAGAACAGATTGGCACGCTGCTGCACAGGCCACCTTGAAACTGATGCAACAAGGGACGGAGTACATTTCTGGAGGGGTACTGTTGATGCCAACTGGTGACGGGGTGACATTGCTATGTTTTCCTGATTTGCTGGTCAAACAGCCGGGACGTTCTAATTTTGGTGATTGGATCTATGTTCCCACCACCATTAAGCTCAGCAAACGACCCAAGCCAGAGTATAAAATCCTTACTGCTTTTCGTGCTCAGCTGTTAGCAGCAGTACAAGGACATTGGCCCACCACTGGCTCATTAATTTTGCGTAACCAAAAGTGCTACACCGTGGTAATAGAACGATGGGTGCCACTGATGGAACAACTGCTATCGGAATGTATTGAGACTCTATTGCAGCGACAAGAACCAGAGGTGTTCATTTCCCGTCAGCGGTGTAGTCTTTGCTGTTGGTATCACAGTTGTTATGCGATCGCTAAATCTGTGGAGCACATTTCCCTATTGCCTGGAGTAACACCCAGCCGCTATGGGGATTTGAAGGCTTTGGGAGTAACCACAATCGAATCCTTAGCCACGTCCAAGATTAGTGAATTAGAGCCAAGTTTTGGTAGCTCAGTAGCTTTCCAGCTGGTCCAGCAAGCCCAATCTCAGGTACAAAACCGGGTGCTGATTTATCCCAAACACTACTTTAGTATACTTGAATACGAACAACTAGAGCGAGGGAATGGTAATGCCAAAATCTCGGTAGATCTCCCGAATCAAGACTCTTTACCTACAGCATCTGTTGAGCTTTATTTTGATATTGAAGCACAGCCTGATTTGCCCCTAGAGTATTTGCTAGGGGTGTTGGTGATTGATCGACGCACTGAAACTGAGACTTTCCATAACCTATTCGCAGAACATTCTTGGCAAGAAGGATTTATTTGGCTACAATTTTTAGACTTAGTTGAGCGTTATCCAGATGCCCCAATCTTCCATTTTTCAAAGTATGAAGTTGACACGGTCAAGCGCTTAGCAACCCTTTACCAAACTCCACGACAGATAGTTAGACCCCTGTTAGATCGTTTCGTGGATGTTCATCAAATAGTTATTGATACTGTCACCATGCCAGTGGAGAGTTATTCTCTTAAAAATCTGGCTAGATGCTTGGGCTTTGAGTGGCGGGATCCCGATATGACTGGCTCCCAATCTGTGTGTTTGTATGACCAGTGGTTAAAAACAGGCAATCACTCTATTCTCGAAATGATCCAGCGCTACAATGAAGATGACTGCCGCGCTACATATCACCTCAAGGAGTGGCTAGTCAACTTTTTGTCCAACACTTTGTCCAACACTTTGCCCAATACGATTAACTTTCAGAACTTAGCATGAAGTTATGCAACAATTTCTTAAGTTATTATATTTTGTAATCTAGCTGACACACACAATCTATAGCTAGATGCTAAATTAAATCTAAAGGGGGCTTTCGCCATCATTAGGATGGAGGAGAGCCCTCTAAACAATTTTTAGAGGTCTGGAATTTAGAGGTCTGGAAATTATTGAGGTCTAGAATTTCTTTTATAGCAGGTGATTAATATGCTTCCACTTTTTCTAATTCTTCTCGTAACTGCCCTAGGGAGCATCTTGATATCGTTGAGAGTCTCTCACGAAATCCCTCGCCTATTGGGAGTAGGCAGTAGCATTGTCTGTCTAATATTTGGTTTTGCTATGGCACCTTGGCCAGTACAGGTTTTGATGCTCCTATTAATTCTTAGCCTGGAACGATTTTATCCATTCAGCAGAACGGCTTCAGAGGCAATCTTAATCTCAAAAGTCTCCAACACTAAAAGAGAACGGTGATTCTGCCATAGCAGTACATAAGGTTTTTGGTCTTGAAAAAACAATAGTGAGTCCTAGGGTGGGTGATTAGCCCACCCTATTGCGTGAGCGCTGGGATAGGTTATACTGGTTATAGCCATAAACTAAGCCTTCGATCATTGGTCGAGGGTAAGCTCAAGGCAAATCGGCTGAGAGCTCAGAGCTCTAAGGTGACTTATAAAAGTATTTTTCGGTTTTTTTCAAAAAAAGCCTTGACAAATACACCAGTCATAGATAATAATAGTAAATGGCTCGGAGATTGGGACTGTAGTTCAATTGGTTAGAGCACCGCCCTGTCACGGCGGAAGTTGCGGGTTCGAGCCCCGTCAGTCCCGTAGAACAAATGTAGGATACTATCGGCTCCTCCTAAAGATGATCCTAAACATGATCTAGTCGGAGTAGTTGATTGTTGCAGGTACAATAGAGACGAAAAGACTATAGTAATTAGGTTCTTAGCAATCAGCTGTGACAGTTAGAGTCCGTATTGCCCCAAGTCCAACCGGAAATTTACACATTGGTACCGCTAGAACCGCTGTATTTAACTGGCTATTTGCCCGTCGCCACAGCGGTAAGTTTATTCTGCGCATTGAAGACACCGATCAAACGCGATCGCGAGAGGAATATACCCAAAACATCCTCGATGGTTTAACTTGGCTGGGACTGGAGTGGGACGAAGGACCATTTTTCCAATCCCAACGTCTTGACCTTTATAGTGCTGCTATTCAACAACTCTTAGACCAGGGATTGGCTTATCGCTGCTACACTAAAGCTGAGGAACTAGAGCAACTGCGAGAAGCTCAAAAGGCTAGAAAAGAAGCCCCCCGCTATGACAATCGCCATCGCAATCTGACACCAGAACAACAAACAGCATTTGAGGCGGAAGGGCGCAAGCCGGTGATCCGCTTTATGATTGATAATGACCGCGAGATTGTCTGGAATGATCTAGTCCGAGGTAAAGTCACCTGGAAAGGGAGTGACCTTGGGGGTGATATGGTGATTGCTAGGGCATCTGAAGAGAATGATATCGGTCAGCCTCTGTACAACCTAGCTGTGGTGGTGGATGACATTGATATGCAAATTACCCATGTCATTCGCGGTGAAGACCATATTGCGAATACTGCTAAACAGATTTTGCTCTATGAAGCCCTAGGGAGCGTAGTCCCAGAATTTTCCCATACACCTCTGATTCTTAACCATGAGGGACGGAAGCTATCCAAGCGCGATGGTGTAACCTCTATTTTTGACTTCAAAGCCATGGGCTTTACCCCTGAGGCGATGGTTAATTATATGACATTGCTGGGATGGTCTCCCCCTGACTCCACTCAGGAAATCTTTACTTTGGCTCAAGCCGCTCAAAAGTTCGGTTTTGAACGGGTGAACCAAGCTGGGGCAAAGTTTGACTGGGCTAAGCTGGATTGGATTAATAGTCAATATGTCCACCAGATCAGTGCATCTGAATTACTGGACTTGTTGATTCCCTACTGGGAAAATGCTGGCTACAACTGTGATCCTGTGGCAAATCGCCCTTGGCTGGAACGGTTGACTGCTATGATTGGACCAAGTTTGACTCGCTTGCCAGAAGCAGTAGATATGACTCGGATGTTCTTTACTGAGTCAGTTGAGTACACGGAGCAGGCAGTAGAGCAGCTGAGAAAACCTGGTGCTAGTGAGGTGGTGCAAGCTATTCTTGACCAACTCGGTAATTACCAACAGCTGAGTCCAGAGGAAGCTAAGCAGATTATTAACCAAGTCACAAAAGCGCAAAAGGTCAAGAAAGGATTGGTTATGCGATCGCTTCGTGCTGCACTAACTGGGGATGTCAATGGTCCTGATTTGATCGAATCCTGGGTATTGCTTCATCAGCGAGGATTTGACCAAACTCGCTTGAAGGAGTCATTACTTCAGGTGGCATGATCCCAAGGGATGGGTTACCGATCGGTTATCTATCGGTAACCCATTTCTGATCCTGTTTAAGTCTATTGTTTTATCCTGATCCGAAGTTCCCTTGTCCGAATTTCCCGACAATTGCGGGGCAGTTTAGTGGGTAAAACGAGCTACGGTTAAGAAACATTTCCTTTGTTTCTTTCGCCCTTACCCCATGGTAGTGATAAATATCAGCGTCGCTGTAAATAGGATTATTTATCGATAATGTTTTTACAAAGATCAGATGCACCCAATTGATTGAGAGGTTTCACTAGACGTATTACCCATCAATTCTTCTGCGGTAATTGGGGTTATTCTGAGAGTATCTAGAGGAAATAAAAACTCACCTTGTTGGAGCTTAATATCCAGGGCATCAAGGACAAACAAAAAATCTATAAGGCTCGCTGTTTGGTAGTCTTTAGCCTCATATTCTATGATTTTTTCCTCGGTTAAACCAGCGATATCCGCCAGTTGTTTTTGGCTTAGATTAGCAGCTATACGAGCTTTGATAAGAAGTTGTGGTAGATTTTTAATATCATCAAGCTTCAGAACAATTGGAGTACGATTGTCATGGTTGATGAGGGTTTCGTATTCAGCAACTTCGGTTTTTAAAGCATTAAGATGACTTTGTAATGAATCGCGCTTAATCTTCCACCAACAATCATTTTTTTTGAGCTCTTCATCTTGAGCGTCATAAACAGATAAGTCAGATTCAAATTGACGAACTAATTCTTGGCTGTAGTCATACTGTCTTTGATTTTTAATCATGGTTCCCACCTCAATCCCTACGCAACTTTACATACCAAGCATTTCAGGTTGTTTCGTCGCCCCTTCAGGATAAACCCTCTATTTGAACTAGATGCCAAATTGCTCTTTAATACCTTGGATAAACGTCTTATCATCCAATTCTTTTCGATTAGCAACCATCATACTGGCATCTTCGCCAGCAGTATATCGCAATTTATCAGTGCCGTCTGTCGCTGCTTCATAAATCACGTTAGCGACAACAATAGGCTCAGAAGCCTGATCAGGGAAAGATTCCATCGAATTGAACAGCTTACCAATTAATTCTTGATACTCAGTTAGGCTTTCATCGTTGCTCATATCAAGGGAGCGGCCAGCAAAATCAGTGTTGATAATGCCTGGCTCAATAATTTTCACTTTGCAGCCAATTGCTTCCATTTCAAAACTCAGACCTTCGGAAATCCCCTCAACAGCAAATTTAGTCCCGTTATATAATGAAAATAATGGAAAGGTCATTTTGCCACCAATCGATGAAATATTAATTAATATACCATCTTTATTTTGTCTGAAATGGGGTAGGATTGCTTTGGTTACATCTAACAGCCCAATAACATTAACATCAAATTGTCTTTTTATCTTTTCCCTGGGGGTTGCTTCTAAAGGGCCAAAAGCACCATAACCAGCATTATTTACCAAAACATCAATTTTAGCGAACTTTTCAATACCTAGCTGAATGGCTTTTGTAATTGAATTTTGGTCTAAAACATCTAGTCTTGTCACCAATACATTATCAAGGGTGGTTAGTTCTGTTTCCTTTTCTGGACTTCTCATGGTTGCAACCACGTTCCAACCTTTTTCCTGGAACAATTTTGCAGTTGCTTTTCCAATACCGCTGCTTGCTCCTGTAATTAAAATTGTCTTACTCATTTTGGATTCAAACTAATTTTTGTTATTTGACTATGACAATTCATGCTTGAATGTCGATTCAGTTTGATCCTATACTAACGAAGGGGGAAATTTCACTAGCAAGTTACGCCAAACTACATGCAACGTGCGCCAATCAAAAATTATTCACGTTATGTGACAAAAAGCGAAAAGATGACTGTTGTAAAAGACAGATAATGTATAAGGTACTCCCGACTCCCGACTCCCGACTCCCTAAAACCTAGGACGAAAGTACCTCACCGAATTGAGAACTGCTATAGCTCAAGCGCTAACTACCACTTGTCCGACAGGATGAGCCACACAAGTCAAAATCATGCCTTCCTTCCGTTCATCCTCTTCGAGAGCATCAGGTTCCTCGTCATACTCTACTTTCCCTTTTAGAAGCTTTTGCTTACAAGCACCACAGGCTCCCATGCGGCAACCGCTTGGTAATGCCACCCCTTCTTGTTCCGCCACATCTAGGATCACATCCTCTGCATCACAGGTGACTTCTTTCCCAGACTTAGCAAAGACTACAGTTGGTTCTGAACAGGTTGACGGTGATTTCACTAACTGTAGTTTAGGAGGACCTTCCGCTTTGACTGGTTCAGGAGTCGGTGCTGCTGCTGTCTTTTTTGAGGGCTTTTTGCCACCAAAACTCTCTTCATAGTAGTTCTCCATCGGGAAGTCTAGACCGGCTAGCATCTCTTTCACCCCTGCCATAAAGGGATTCGGACCACAGACATAAATAATGCGATCGCGAAAATCAGGAGCCATCTCTTCCAGCATGGCTTGATTAAGTCTTCCGATATAACCCCACCAAGCTTGGTCTAGTTCTGGACGAGTGGTGGTAATAGCAGGCTTAAAGTTGGGGTGCAAAGCCGCCATCAACTCTAATTTCTGACGGAAGATGATATCTTTTGGGCTACGAGCGCTGTGGACAAAAACCACATCCACATCAGCCCCAATGTCACAAAGCCACTCAGACATGGACATCATCGGAGTAATCCCGCTACCTGCTGAAATGAACAGCAGTTTATTAGCAGAATGGTCAGCACAGGTAAATTTCCCCATTGGGCCATTTAATCTGACCTCGGACCCGACTTTGATGTTGTCGTGCAACCAGTTAGACACCAAACCCGCAGGTACATCAGGAGCATCGGCTGGTGCTGGCACTCGCTTGACAGTAATTTCCAAAGTATAAGGACGTGAGGGGGCCGAAGAGATAGAGTAGGAACGCTTGACTGGTTTGCCATCAATCTCCATCCTCCGAGAATTTCTCACTCAACCCAATATTGATGCTTCTCCGGCATGGGAATTAATTGATGGGCGAGCAGTCCAAAAACCAATGCCAACCCTCTTTCACTCCCGCCTACAACGCAATCTGGTTAATTACATCAATGATCGAACCAATGGATTTGAAGCGGTACAGGAGCTACGCTGCATCATACCTCCCTACTCCCCAGTACCAGATATTGCTATCGTTGCCTGGGATCATCTTCGTGATCAAGACGGACCCCTTGATGGAGCACCCGATTGGCTGATTGAAATTCGTTCCCCTGACCAAAGCAGTTTAAACTTGCAAAACAAAATTCTTCATTGCCTCAGTAATGGAACACAATTAGCCTGGTTAATCGATTTTGCTCGTCAGCAGATTTGGGTCTGGCAGGGAGATGACCTACCCATAGTCTGTTCAGGAGAAAACATTCTACCAAGCTTAGGAATTCTACCCGAACTTACGGTCAACAAGGTAATGGCTATGACTCGGCGATCATAGATCGTTGCCCCTTACCTAATTTTATGCTATTTCTTGCCCGATATCGATGATGTTGGGTTGAGCTTGGTGAAATCCAACCGACAAGATAATGCGTTCGCGTAGCGGCGACCTTCGCGTAGCGTGGCCCATTCGCGTAGCGTGGCCTTTTGGCCAAGGCCAAGGAGCATCGCTAATCATTTATTTTTGATAGTGAAATCTACAAGAAATAATTGTTAATTCTTCGTCAGTAATTTCATAAACTAAACGATGTTCAGAATTGATCCGCCTTGACCAATATCCTGATAAATTTGCCTTGAGAGGCTCTGGTTTGCCAATGCCATCAAATGGATTTCTGATGATGTCTATAACTAATAATTTGACTCTTTTTAATAGCCTTTTATCATTCTCTTGTAGCCAAATATAGTCAGACCAAGATGCTTCAGTAAAAGTTATTTTCATTCATCAATTAATTCTTTAATTAACTTTTTCCCTGATTTAGCTTGTTCAATTGATTTTAATAGATGTTCGGCATTAGTAGGATTGGATAATAAATATAGTGTTTCTTGCCAAGAGTTAAATTCATCTAAAGACATTAAAACAGCTTGTTTTCCTTGATCATTACATACAATAGTTGGTTCGACGTCAAGAATGACCCGCTCAATTAGTTCATCTAATTGTTGTTTGGCTTGATTACTCGTAATTGCTTTCATTTTTAACTACTCAGAGTTGTATATACTATAAAGTAACATATACGATAGCACAGAGCTATAGATTCTATTTGTGTCCTGGTGTGGCTCTGTGGTTCTTTCTTCTGAAATCCTAACATATTCCCGTAGTAGTGTAATTTCATGCCTTATTGTTTGTTTAGCATAATCAAAAGTTTTTCAGCTAATACCATTACGTGAGGTTCACCAAGCATGGTAGCAGACCTTGTAGGGTGGGCAAAACAAATATCTTTAACAATTGAACTGATAGATTGCCCATTTTTGCCCACCTCAAGTTACTAGTAGCGAGGGATTGCCTACGGCACCAGTGTGTACGCAAAAAGCTGGCAACCATTACATAATCTGTGGGAGCATGGCATCTGTGCAAATAGCTCCGATGTTTCCATGCCAAAGAATAACTCTGAAGTAAAAGACCAAGCACGAAGAATCTTGGACGCAATAGCCTTCACTCCCTTTGACCAATGCCAACTCTTGAACCGTGATTTTAGCCACATCCCTGCTCGTCCTGGCATCTATGCCATCAGGCATAAAACTGATGGACTGCTTTACATTGGTAAGACCAAGAGCTTGCGAGGTCGCTTCAGTGGTGGACACAAAGCTTTTTTGTGGGCATGGCTCGACAAATATAGCGACGAAGATGTTCGTATTGCTATGCAGACAATTTCCTACTGGCAAAACCCTGCGCTACTATTGGAGCTAGAAGCTATCATCTTGAGGGCTACCGAACCTCCCTATAATGTCCAAATCCCAATGGAGCAGTAAACTTATGCAGGTAGAACTTTTGGGCCGAATCTCCTCCACTGATGCAAAGGTCATCTTGGAACGCCTGCCCGAACATATTCAGGCTGCTCTCGTTGAGCGTGCTGCTGAAATTGAGTATCCAATTGAAGCAGTTATTGAAATGGCAATTGCCAGCTTTCTCGATACCGAAGCATTAAGTTTTGTAGACTGTAAACCGGGGCGTGGACAATAACTCCAGCCAGTTATCATCGGTTGCAGCATGGCTTGGCTAGGGCTGAGGTCTTATACCAAATCCGGTTACTATAGGACACATATATTATTGAGAAAATTTTGATATATATGGATTCTAATTGACTTGTTTGTGGTCTGGCTAAACCAGATTTGGTATTACTCGTCAAAACCACCGACACTTGAGAATCAGACAACATATAGGCTAAACGTTCTTGAGGATAGCCCAGATCAAAGGGAATGTAAGCTCCCCCAGCCTTTGTAGACTTTTTCAGCAAACGCTAGCTAGACAAAATTTAAGTTTTTCAGCTAATACCTTAACGTGAGGTTCACTCAACATAGTAGTATGATTTCCAGGAATTACATGAACCTCTACAGGTTGAGTAGAAAACTGGTTCCATCCCCAAGTTAGATCCGTAGGAATTTCACCAAGCATTCCCAATTCATCCTGATAAACTTCGCTGGTGCGGAACAGGGTAATCTCACCTTGATAGCCTTCTTGTGGGAGATAACTCATAAAAGCAAATTCGTCAGCTTTAATCGTTTGAACAATCCCACGCACTCGTTCAATTCCTGAATTAGGTGGCAACAGATTGACGGTTTCCATCTGTTGTTTGAGATAGTTTAATTGTGCTAATGGAGTAAGAGGTTTTAGGGATTCATAAGAAATCTCTAGATTTTTCCCAGATAACATTTCTAGGATATGGGCAATATTCGTTAGCCATCGGGTATCATCCCAATCTAGCTGTTTGGGGGCGCTACCAGGAAGTCGGGCGGGAAGGTCTAATAGGGCTAGGAGGGCAACTGTTTCTCCCTTTTTTTGTAGTTGTTGTGCCATTTCAAAAGCAACCAGAACCCCAAAGGAATGACCGCCCAGGAAGTACGGACCAGAGGGTTGAATGGTTTGGATAGCTTTCAGGTAATAGGCAGCTATTTGTTCAACACTACTAAAGGGTTCCGACACCCCATCTAAACTAGGAGGTTGCAAAGCATAAAAAGGTCGATCATTTCCCAGATGACGGGCGAGTTGGTGGAAGTAGACCACATTGCCACCAGAACCAGGCATACAGAAGAAAGGTAGTTGATTTCCTTGGGGTTGAATAGCAACTAAGGGAGACCAAGACTGAGTATCAGTTTTTTGACGCAGTAGAATGGCTAATTGTTCTACGGTAGCGCCTTGGAAAAGGGCGGCTAAAGATAAATTTTTGCCAAATTCTTTCTCAATCTCAGCCATTAAACGCACTGCTAAGATAGAATGACCACCCAAGTCAAAGAAGTTGTCTCGGACTCCGATGGGAGAAACACCGAGAATCTCTGACCAAATTTGGGCTAGTTGTAATTCCACCGAGTCCCGGGGAGCAACAAAACTGCTTTCTGGAACCAAACTTGAAGCATCGGGGACAGGTAAACCACGACGATTGACTTTACCGTTAGGAGTCAGGGGCATTGCTTCGAGAAAGACAAAAGCAGCAGGAATCATGTACTCGGGTAGCTTAGTCTTGAGGAAGGAACGCAAATCATTGATCGTAGTTTTTGCGTCATTGGTAATTAAATAAGCAACCAGGCGTTGGTCTCCTGGAATGTCTTCGCGGGCAATGACTACAGCTTCTCGCACCTTGGAATGTTGGGCAAGTACTGCTTCAATTTCTCCGAGTTCGATGCGGAAACCTCGAATTTTTACTTGATGANTGAAATGGCGTTGGTGATCGAAAAAGTTCACGATCCAGGTAGGATGGAGCCTCGTCAAACTCCTGGCATGATTGTGACCTCTCTAATTTCCATCACCGCTGGCGGGAGTGCTGGACCAGAAGCACCTTTGGTACAGATTAATGGTAGCTTAGGTAGCTGGCTAGGAGTCAAGCTTAAACTGGCAATCAGCCATATCCGGATATTGACCTTCTGCGGGATGAGTGCTGCTCTTGGTGCCTTTTTTGGTGCGCCGATCGGGGGGGCATTGTTTGCCCTAGAAATTCCCCACCGCCGGAGTCTGGAATACTATGAAGCCATCGTACCAGCCATTGTCGCGTCAATTTTTAGCTTCTCTGTTTTCCGCTTTGGTACTGGGTTAAATGTGGGAGGAATTTACCGCTTTAACCTTTTTGATACATTACCTACTCTGTCCTGGCTAAATTTAATTGAGGGTGGATTACTCGGGGTTGCTGGTGGATTAGCTGCTATCGTGTTTATCTATATCTTTCGCTTTACCAAGTCTTGGATTAAATCTATTGAACATCGCCATATTTTGCTAGCTACACTAGGCGGATTATCTATTGGGTTGATTGCTGTATTCTTTCCCCAAACCCTATTTTTTAGTGAGGAGCAAATTGAAACAGTGATTGAACAAGGTCCCACTTTGGGGGTAACCATGTTACTGGGGATTGCCTTGGCAAAAATGTTTGCGATCAGTTTTACCCTCCACGGTGGGTTTAGAGGCGGATTTATCTTTCCTCTATTTTTCATCGGTGCCAATCTGGGTTTAGCTATCTCCATCGCCTTACCCGAAATTCATCCCACCATTGCTATGCTTTGCCTGATGGCAGCGGTGAATGTGGCTGTCACCAAAACACCGGTCAGTAGCACGGTTATTCTTAGCGTTCTGTCTGATACATCGATTCTTCCAATTATTGCTATTGCTAGCTTTGCCAGTTTCTTGTTAACTACTAATATTTCTTTGCTGAAAACTCAGCGATCGCGTAGTCAGGAGGGTATACCAGTAATGGCTTAAGAAGACTTAAGTCTGAGTTAGTCAAGGATTTAGTCAGTCAACAAAATCAGTTTTTTTGTTGAGAAGTTAGCTAATTGGGTAATTAAGAGTCAACCGCCAAAAAAAACCATCAGTTAGGTAAAATTGTATCGTTAACAGCTTCCTAGATAGGTACAGGGTGAAATCTTTAAAAGAGTTCTGTCTAAGTGTTGTTGATCTCGAATTGATGCCAACTGCGCTGAGGGTGGCTTTGGTCGTTGGCTCAGTTCTGTTTGTGATCAATCATGGTTCTGCTCTCCTACAAGGACAGATGACTCAACAGCGATGGATTTCAGGGGGTTTAACCTATATAGTTCCCTACTTGGTCAACATTCATGGTCAGTACACCATGCGTTCTAGGCAAACCGCTCGAAGAGGAAAAGCAGATTATAATCGCAATTCTGGTTGATTACGATATAGCATTTATCAATTGGGTGAGGTACTTTCGTCTGGGGTTTTAGGGAGCAGTGAGCAGGGAGCATGGAGTAGAGGTAAGAGTATGGGGAATAGGAAACCCAGGCGCGTTGAGGGGGGGGATTTGAAAAAATTTTGTGTACCTCATAAGTATGGAAAACGCTAGAGTGATGTCAAAACCCTGCTTCTGGTACAATGGTCAGCTAATTGAGGGCAACTCCCTGAGCCTGACCATTGATGAGCCAGGATTTATCTATGGCGCTACAGTTTTTACCACCCTACGAGTTTACCATCAGTCATTAGATCACCCACTAACCCATTGGACTAATCATTGCCATCGCCTCCAATCGAGTTTACAAGCATTTGGTTGGCAACAGCCGGATTGGGAGCAATTGCGCCAAGGAGCACAATCACTGATCACCCTTTACCCAGTGCTGAGAATTACCCTATTCCCCGATGGACGAGAATTGATTATGGGTCGTCCTCTGCCAGCCAATTTAGCTCAGTGGCAAGAACAAGGCATCACTGCTTGGGTAGCTGAGTCCTCTTCGGTAAAATTTCATCGCTGCTTACCCACTCACAAGACCGGGAATTATCTATCTCCATGGCTGGCGAAGCAAATGGCGCAAAATATGGGAGCACAGGAAGCAATTCTGGTAGATAATCACGGGAATTGGCTGGAAACTAGCACAGGTAACTTATGGGGATGGAGAGATGGTCAGTGGTGGACACCACCAGTGGAAGCTGGAATTTTACCAGGTGTGATGCGATCGCATTTAATTAAGTGGCTGACTTGCCAAAATCAGAGAGTTCGTGAGGAACCTTGGTCACCCGAGTTGGTAGGACAGTTGGATGCGATCGCATACACTAACTGCGTGGTGGAGGTTGTTCCCATTCACCGGGTCATTCAAGAAAATTCTGAACGAGTTTATGACCCACTACACCCAGTTTTCCAAGACTTACGTAAGTATTAACTATTAACTTTTAATTGACGAAAAAATTCGTACTCTGTTTATTGATCAGGGGTTGCCTTACATTAGCTGATAGCTCAATGCTGTTAGCGTAGCGTGCGCCTAGCGCATTAGCTGACTGCTTACCTTTAGTCTAAGCTTCAGACGTTCAAAGTAGTTGTTTTTACGGTATACACCCAATGATTATTATCAATAATTTAATTAGGTATGGATAAATCTACTTATCCTGCTATCTGTTGACCATTTTTTTGTAGCTAAAAAAATCTCTGCAATTACAATTACCAAGTTTTAAATTTGGTGCTTTCTGATTCAACCAATAGATTAGATTCGGTAAATTTCAGGATATAGCTATAGTAAAAATCCGTATTTATACGGTAAATTAATTTATCAAAATTGTGTAAATTCAATACATCTATTCAGAATTACAAGACAATTTTCGTAATAAATATATCGAAATGGCCCCTAGAGGGTCTGGGAGATAATATCTCGGTATGCCCTACTCAATGGTTTTTGTCTGGCTAAATTTTATCATAAAAACTGTTCCAATTAGCGATACAGATAGAGCAATGAGTGGTATCTATGACCTACAGTTAGTTGTTCTATCCATTGCTATCGCCTCGATTGTGACCTATAGGGTGCTGATTTTAGCTGGACAAGTAAAAACCTCACAAAAGCCTACCCGTAAAGGTTGGCTGATTGGTGGGGCAATGATCATGGGAGTTGGGATTTGGTCAATACACTTTTTGGGAATGCTAGCATTCCGGTTTCCGATCCCCATCACTTATGATACGCCCATGGTACTGCTTTCTTACTGGGTAGCAGTGCTAATCTCTGGTGCCGTACTCTATAGTGTCAGCCCCATCACCAACCTCAGACAGTTAATGGTGGGCAGTGTGGTAATGGGATTAGCGATCGCATCCGTACCCTACCTGCTGATCGCTGCCATGGGAATACCAGGGCTCATTCACTACAACCTCCTTTTAGTTGCCCTATCCGTTGTTATAGCCAGCTTGACATCCTTTTTCATCTTGTGGCTATCTTTTGATGTGGGGGTAGGAACCGGAAAATTCCTTCATGGGTGGAAGCTTTGCTGGGCAGTGCTCCTGGGATTAGCCATTACCGCTGTAAACTATACAACCATGATGGCAGCCAAGTTCACCGTTACTCCACCATTAGACACTGGGTTTTCTCCGACATTAAATACTTCGGTAGTAACAAGCACCATAGGGATAACTAACCTAATCATCTTCAGCCTCACCTTACTTGCCTCATATTACGAGCAGAAAACGAGTAAAGCACTGCAAGCTCTTAGACAAGAAGCATTGCAAGAGAGCGAAAGGCTATTCCGAACCGTGATTCGAGAAATGCAGGTCGGGGTATTGCTATTCGAGGCAAAAACCGAATTCATGCTCTTTAATCAAGCGGCTCTCGATATATTGGGCTTCACCGAAAGTGAATTGTTGGATAAAAGTCCTTTTGGTTCAGATTGGAATATCATTCACGAAGACACCACTCCATTCCCCACTGAAAGTCGTCCTATCCAACAGGCAATAAGCACCCGTAGACTGGTAAGAAACGTGGTAATGGGTGTCCATAATCAAGCTACTGAAGATTGGGTATGGTTACTAGTGAATGCCGATCCCCAGGTGGGGGTGGATGGATTAGTAGAGCAAGTCATTTGTACCTTTAGTGATATCACCAATCGCAAGCGAGCCGAGGAAGCGCTGCGACAAGCTGAAGCGAATTACCGTAGCATCTTTGAGAATTCAGTAGAGGGCATCTATCAGATTACACCGGATGGACGCTTTATTAGTGCCAATCCAGCCTTAGCGCGAATTTATGGCTATTCTTCTCCAGAAGAACTAGTGGAGTCGATTACGAACGTTTCAAAGCAAATTTACGTGGACACTGAGGCTCGTAACGAGTTTACTAACTTGCTAGCGGACAATGGCGCTTTATCATCCATTGAGGCTCAGGCTTATCGCAAAGATGGTAGTGTAATCTCGATTTTGGAAAATGTGCGCCCTGTCCGAGACACTAATGGGAATTTGCTCTACTACGAAGGCTCTGTGGAAGACATTACCGAACGCAAGCGAGTTGAACTCGCCTTGCTGGAGAGAGAGGAGCAGTATCGGTCAGTGGTGGAAAATGTGCAAGAGGTTATTTTCCAAACCGATGGGGTTGGGGTATTGACCTTTCTCAATCCAACTTGGACAGAAATGACGGGCTTTTCTGTAGCAGATAGCATTGGTACTAACTTTATTGATTATCTCCATCCTGATGACCGTCAAACTAACATAGAACTGTTTCAATCTCTAATTACCCAAAAACAGGAGTATTATCAGCAGGAACTAAGGTATATTACCAAGGATGGCGGCTCGGGCTGGCTCGAAATTCATGCGCAATTAACCCTAGATCCTGACAGTAATATCACAGGTACCTCTGGTACTATCCGAGATATTACAAATCGTAAATTAACCGAGTCACATCTGAAAGAAAGTGAGAGACAACTGCGTCAAGTTATTGATTTAGTGCCTCATTTCATTTACGCCAAGAACCGAGATGGAGAGTTTCTTCTAGCCAACAAAGCAGTTGCGGAAGCTTATGGTACGACAGTAGATGATTTACTATACCATCGGGATGAAGATTTTGCTCAATCCTTCCTAAAATCCTTCGAGTTTAGAGAGGCGGATTTGCAGGTATTGGAGAGTGGAGAACCGACACACCTTCCAGAAGAGACGATCATCTATCCTGATGGAGAAAAGCTTATCATCCAAACTACCAAAATTCCCTTCTCCTTAGCAATTGCCCACATGCCAGCGGTATTAAGCGTATCGATTGATATATCTGAGCAAAAGCAAGCCGAGGAAGCATTACACCAGCAACTGACTCGTGTGATGCTACTCAAACAGGTGACCCAAGAAATCCGCCAAAGTTTAAAGACTAAACAAATTTTTCAGACCACCGCCACACAAATTGGTCAAGTGTTTCAGGTGAACCGTTGCACCATTCATACCTATGTTTCCCAACCTTATCCTCGCATTCCTACAGTTGCTGAGTATTTAGAAAAGGGTTATCTATCGATACTGGATTTAGAAATTCCGATTCTGGGGAATCCTCATTTAGAGCAGTTGTTAGTCCAAGACCGAGCCATCAGTTCCCCTAATGTTTACGAAGACCCCCTTCTGAAACCGATGATCCCAATAAGTCGGCAGATTGGAGTCAAATCCATGTTGGTAATTCGTACTTCCTATCAGGGGGAACCGAATGGTGTGATTGGAATACATCAGTGTGATGAATTTCGTCAGTGGAGTCTGGATGAAATTGAGTTACTCGAAGCCGTCGCTGACCAAGTAGGGATTGCTATTGCTCAGGCTCACCTGCTTGAGCAAGAAACCCGCCAACGAGAGCAATTGACTGAGCAAAATTTCGCCCTAGAGCAAGCTAGAAGAACTGCCGAAGCGGCCACTCAGGCAAAAAGCGAATTTCTGGCAACCATGAGCCATGAAATCCGCACTCCTATGAATGCCGTGATTGGCATGACGGGTTTGCTACTGGATACAGACCTAACCTCCCAGCAACGAGACTTTGTGGAAACTATCCGCAATAGTGGGGATAGTTTACTCACCATCATTAATGATATTCTCGATTTTTCAAAAATTGAATCTGGAAAGCTGGAGTTAGAAGAACAACCGTTTAATCTGATCACTTGCATTGAGGAATCCTTAGATTTGTTGGCGGCAAAAGCAGCTGAGAAAAAATTGGAGTTAGCCTATCTATTCCATCCCAACACTCCACCCATGATTGTGGGAGATGTGACTCGGCTGCGCCAAATTCTAGTCAATTTGTTGGGGAATGCGATTAAATTTACCCATATCGGGGAAGTGTTAGTTTCTGTAACTGCCCGAGAACTTAGCATAGGGGAATTGGTTGATGGCAAAGAAACAGAACACAGTAATACTGCTAACTACTCCTACCCGTTGGCCTCTGCTCCTGACTACGGAAAACATTACTCTTTGAGTTTCCCTACTCTAGCCAATGGAAAGGACTACACTCTACAAGGAGGATTTGACCAGACGGGCTATATCAACGGGGTCAGGGGAGCTAAAGGAACACAGAACAATACCAGAGACAACACGAGAGTATTTTCACCGCCTCACCCCCAGATTTCTTCCCGCAACCCTCACACTGCCAGATTTCGTTCCGCCTCTACTCAATCTTCGATCTACGAAATCCAATTTGTGGTCAAGGATACTGGGATTGGCATTCCTGAGGATCGGATCGACCGCCTCTTCCAGTCCTTCTCTCAGGTGGATTCCTCCACATCTCGCCAATATGGAGGCACAGGTCTTGGTTTGGCCATTTGTCAACGGCTCACCACCATGATGGGTGGGAAAATTTGGGTAGAAAGTCAAGTTGGTCAAGGCTCTAAATTTTATTTCACTGTATTGGCTAAACAGCCTGATCCGATCGAGGAACCTAAGCTGCCAGTATCTCAGCCATTGTTAGAAGGAAAGCGGCTGTTGATTGTAGATGATAGTGCGACCAACCGCACGATTATCTCCGAGCAAGCTAAGTCTTGGGGTATGCTTACCCAGACAGCAGCATCAGGTAGAGAAGCTCTCGATTGGCTCAGTCAGGGGGATAAATTTGACATTGCCATTCTGGATGGGTATATGCCTGAGATGGATGGTTTTACCCTAGCAACGAAAATCCGCCAGCAGTCTGAGGGTCAAGCCTTGCCCTTGGTAATGCTGAGCTCAATGAATCAATCAGATACAAAGCATCATCAGAGTCAGCTAGATATTGCAGCTGTCTTAAACAAGCCTATTAAGCAATCTCAGCTTCACGATGTTTTGACCCAGGTGATGAGCGGACAGCCGATCAAGATTAAGCGAACACCTGCTCAACACCTAAAACTTGACACCGAAATGGCTCAAAAGCATCCTTTGCGGATTTTGTTGGCTGAAGATAATATCGTTAACCAGCAGTTAGCCCTGCAATTGTTGAAACGGATGGGTTACCGGGCTGATGTCGCGGGGAATGGATTAGAAGTACTCCAAGCTCTTAGTCGTCAGCCCTATGACTTGGTTTTGATGGATGTCCAGATGCCGGAAATGGATGGCTTAACTGCGACGCAACGCATTTGTGAACAATGGCCAGCTCATTTACGCCCCTGGATTATTGCCATGACTGCTAATGCCATGGAAGGGGATCGAGAAATGTGCCTGAGTGCAGGAATGGATGATTACATTAGCAAGCCTATCCAGGTACCAGAGTTAGTCCGTGCCTTGAGTCAATGTCCGCACTATCGTCAACCTTCCAACCCAGTAGTAGCTGATCAAGCTGTTGACTTTTCGGTTTTGCAATCCTTGATCGACAGTATCGGAGAACGGGGGGCCGAATGCTTGCTTGGTTTGATTGAAATTTACTTAAAAGATACTCCGAGGTTAGTGCAAAACATGGCTCAAGCAATTAGTGAAGAAGAGCCAAAAGCCATGGAAATTGCGGCTCACACATTAAAGTCTAGTAGCGCTACCCTAGGGGGTATAAATCTCTCCAAACTGTGTCACGAACTGGAAAGTCTGGGCAGGTCGGAAACCATCACTGGAGCAGCGGAAATTTTTGCGCAGCTTGAGTCTGAATACCAACAACTCAGAGTAGGACTGACTAAGAGTGCTAAGAAAATTGAAGAACAATCCTTGAGTCCAGTGCTCTAATAGACCTCTTGCAAAAGTCTTTTTAGAATAGTGTTTGCGTCAATTATTGTCCACTGTTTCCTGTTACCATATCCGCTGTTACCGACAACTGCCGCGAAGTCTAATGTATAATTAAAAATTATGGGGTAAGGTTAGGGAAACCAGCAAACAAATCGTAATCGTAAACTATTGCTTCTAAAAAGGACAAGACAAACGTCCTTCTCGCAGCTGTACTACTGGCTGATTGGAGATTCTGACTAAGTTTTCATCATGAGTTGTGACAATAACTGTAGTGCCTAGGTGATTGAGTTTCCTGAGAATGTTTAATACCTGCCAAGAATTGTCGGGATCGAGGTTACCTGTTGGTTCATCAGCTAATATCAAGGGCGGTGTACTAACAATGGCACGAGCCAGGCTTACCCGTTGTTGTTCTCCTCCTGAAAGTTGCTCTGGAAAACAGTTGGCTTTGTGTTGCAAACCGACTAATTTAAGGGTTGGTGTTAGGCGTCGCTTAATTTCTTTGCGAGTGAAACTCTGTGCCCACAGAACAAAAGCGATATTCTCTGACACAGTTCGCTTGGGAATTAGTTTGTAGTCCTGAAAAACAATCCCCAGGCGACGGCGTAGGAATGACAAGCGATCGCCTCGTAATTGCCCAACATTGAATTGATCGACAAATACTTTCCCTTGGGTGGGGCGCTGTTCACCATAGAGTAACTTTAGCAATGTGGATTTACCAGCACCAGAAGGCCCTGTGATAAATAAAAAGTCTCCTGACTTGACTTCTAGATTGACGTTAAACAAACCTCGGTTGTTGGGATAGGTTGTTGTTACTCCTTGTAATTTGATTATCGCTTTCTGGGTCATTAGGGATTAGGGAAAGATAGGGAAGTGTGGGAGGTGTGGGAGGTGTGGGGAGATGGGGAGATCCGGAGATGGGGAGATCGGGAGTCAGATGAACAACTGGCCTTCCACGGGGCTAATAAGCTGCGGACGCAAGCTTGAGCACACAGCCGATCCCCATTAGCGATCGCATAAAAACAATACGAAACAATACTAATGGTGCGAACTAATCCTTTGAGGTCTATTGATCAGGGATAGGGATTAGGTTATGCCAACCTTTGACCTAAGGCTTTGAGAGCAAACTGAGGGAAAACCATTATTCTTTGAGCTAAGGCTTTGAGAGCAAACTGAGGCAGAACCATCATTCGCCGCCAACGGTGGGGTTCTTGATACAACCGATATAACCATTCAAGATTATTGTTCCGGAACCAGGCTGGCGCACGGGTTTTAGCCCCTGACCAGATATCAAAGCTACCACCAACACCAATCCAAGTGGATTGGGGACACAGGTGGCGATTCTGGGCAATCCAAAATTCTTGACGTGGTACACCTAAGCCGACTAATATGATTTTGGGCTGCTGTTGTTTTAAGGTCAGCTTTAATTCTTCCTCTGCTTCTGCACTGAGGTAGCCATGACTAATTCCTGCGATCGCTAATTTTGGAACTCTCTTCTGCCAAACCCTAGCTGTTTTTTGGACTACATCAGGGGCTGCCCCATAGAAGAACACTGGGCAAGATTCTCCGTATTGTCCAGCCTTGACCAGTAAAGACTGAGCTAGTTCAATTCCTGGACAGCGCTGCTTTTTTTTTCCGTGGAGTCGTAAGTAAAATATAATACCTGCCCCATCAGGAATCACTAGTTCTGCCTGCTTGATAACGGCAGCTAGCTCAGGGTTGCGCTCTCCCTGGATTGCCATTTCAGCATTTAGAGTTACCACATGACTACCTAGACCTTTGGTGAGACGATCATCTAAGTAATGACTATAGTTGTCTAAAAGGTGAACGGGTAACCCCAAGACAGGAAATTGTTCAGCTGTTTCAAACATTGGCTTTTGCATACCCTCACATCACCCATGTATTTTATTCTACGTAAGACCAGTTAAACCCTTCGGCTCTTCCGAACTTGTTATGGTAATTGGAATTTAACTGATGCTGAAATCATTACTGGGCATTGCTTTGAGAGTTAAAAAACTTTTGATCAAGTCAAATTTTTTTTCCCAGTCAGGGCATAACAGATTTGGGCGGTTATTTAGGATGATCTCTTATGGCAGAGCCAAAACTTCTTTAATTAACTCCTTAGGATTTCGTACTGATCAGGAAAACTTGGGAATTGGGTTGGGAATTGGGTATGTGATTGGGTCCTAATTGAGAATTGGGATTTGATGGTGCTGTTGAACTCAATTAGGAATTATTCCCCCATCCTTGCTGAACTTAGGTGGCGGAAGTTTCATTAACAATTAAAAACACTATTAGGAGTTGTTCGCGTAGCGTGGCCGTAGGCCAACGGTTGACCTTTTAGCGCAGAACAGAGTCAACCGTCAACCGTCAACCATAAACTGTTAATCAGCTCTTAGCAAAGACACTAGCAGCAGCAGCAATACCTGCTCCTGGTGTCATGGATTGGTGTCCTAATTCCTGAAGGGTGGCTTCGAGAGCACCAATGACAGTAAGAATATCTTGCTCACTGACAAAACCTAAGTGACCAATGCGGAATATTTTTCCTTTATAGTTGTCTTGTCCCCCAGCTAGAGCAATGTTATAGCGTTTTTTCATCACAGAACGGATTTGTTCGGACTCTACTGATGTGGGAATCACTGCAGTTGCGGCTGGGCTAGCATACTCATCAGAACCAAACAAAGGTAATGATAGGGCTTTGACGGCGGCACGAGTTGCTTCCATCAGACGCTGGTGACGGGAAAATATTGATTCTAACCCTTCTCTTTTCATCATGCCCAGTGCAGTTTGTAGGGCAATGACTAGGTTCACTGGCGGGGTAAAGGGATTGCTGTTTTTAGCAGTAGATTTCTTGTAAGTCCCCAAATCTAGGTAAAACTTGGGCAGGGTAGCCGTTTTGTAGGCTTCCCAAGCTTTAGGACTAACACTGACAAATCCTAGTCCTGGGGGAATCATGTATCCCTTCTGGGAACCAGAGCCTACTACATCGAGACCCCACTCATCAATGGGTACATTGACTGCTCCAAGACTGGTAACTGCGTCAACAATAATTAGGGCTTCCCCGTGGTCTTTGACGTAACGATTTATGGTTTCTAAGTCGTTGAGAACGCCAGTAGAGGTTTCAGAGTGGGTGACGATTACGGCTTTGATTTGCTTTTCGGTATCAGCTTCTAGCTTTTCGCGAAACTGCTCCGGATCTAAGGGCTTACCCCACTCGGCGGTAATGGTGTCCACTTCCAGACCAAAAGCAGTACTGATTTTTCCCCAACGATCGCCAAATTTACCATTAGAACCAACTAAAACGCGATCGCCTGCACTGAGGAAGTTAATAATGCCAGCTTCCATGACTCCGGTACCGCTAGCGGTTACAGTCAAGACATCATTTTTGGTCTGGTGTAGCCATTTGAGGTTTTCATTGACCTCTGCCATGATTTCGCTAAATTCGGGACTACGGTGTCCGATCGGGTGTTTGGCCATGGCCAGTAATACTTGTTCTGGTACTGGCGTCGGGCCAGGAATCATTAGTTTGAGCTTGTCTTCCATCTGTAGTTAGTCTTGGTATCTAGGGTTGTTGTGATCTGATGATTGGTTAGTTACTCTGAAGTGACCGATTAAGTCTTGGATCTTACCGGACAAAACCGGAAATTCAAGGTTAATTTAGGGGTTAATTTGGCGTTTCACCACCGGAGCATGGGAGCGGTTATCCCCACCCATGCTTACACGACCAACCCAGCCGCGCTAGATTTAAACTTGCCTTCAAGTCTTTGTATATTGACACCCTGCAGTTAGGACACTCTTTAGTTCGGAGCCATAGCGAGCATGTGTTATTGATGCCGACAGTGGGAGTAACGCTCCTCAGGAGTAGGTAACAATCTCAAAATATATTGGCTCAAATGAGATACTCTGACTAAATTTCTTAGTTTTTTTTTATGAAGTTGACAATTTGTTGACTATTTAATGGGGGAGTCTTCCTGCTGAATCCGGTAAACCATTTGTTGAATCATGGGCATCCAACTTGACGCTGTTGAGAGACCAGCGATACTCCATGGGCAAGTTGGCTCGCTGACAGCTTTGTTCTAATTGCTTCTGTTGAGCTCGGGCTTTACGCAGAGTACTGATCAATTCATGAACCTGCTCTCGCAATTGGGGGTTTTGACTGGTAGCAAATGCTGTTTGGCGCTCTAGCAGTTGGAGCAGCAGTTCGTAGTGAATATAAGATGGAAGGGGAATTGGATCCATGAAATTTGCTGTACCTCGGTGAGTCTGAGTCTGCCATCACAATTGACTATTTTTTTGGGCTATGGGTCACTGATGGCTAAACAAGCTGGCAATAGCAACTGCTGGGTCTGGCTGTTTTACCAATGACTCACCAATCAGGACGGCTGTGGCTCCGGCAGATGCTACCTGATCAAGGTGAGCGTTGGTATGAAGCCCTGATTCACTGACTACCAGAATGCCACGTTCGAGTAGTTGGTTACCCCTTGCTGCTAGTATTTGACAGGTTGTTTGTAAATCGACGGAAAAATCTTCCAAGTTACGATTGTTTATACCTACTAGGGTAACGCCATCGAGAGATAATACTCGATCTAATTCAGATTGGGTATGGACTTCGATCAAGGGGGTGATCGACAGAGTCTTAGCAATTTTGATAAAGTATTGCAGGTCTTGATCGGAAAGGATGGCTGCAATCAATAAAACTGCATCTGCTCCGTGACTACGAGCCATGTACATTTGGTAGGGATAGATGATGAACTCCTTACACAGCAAAGGCATGTCTACAGCAGCACGAACTTTTGCCAGGTTTTCCCAACTACCCTGAAAGAATTTTTGATCGGTCAGCACTGAGATCGCACTAGCACCACCTTGGCAGTATGACTGAGCAATGGCTACTGGGTCAAAATCTTCTCGAATAACCCCCTTGCTAGGAGATGCTTTTTTGATTTCTGCAATCAGGGCAGGGCTAGTCTTTCCTGATTTTAGGGCTGCTAGAAAGTCTCGGGGGGGTGGTGCTGTTTGTACTCCCTTGCGCAACTCCACTAGGGGCAGACTTTCCCGCATCTGGTCAATTTCTTTCTCTTTGTGCCAGACAATTTCTTCGAGAATATGGTGGGGTTTATCGTCTGGTAATGCAACTTGATAGTGCAGGGTTTGGATTTTAACTGCTGGATTAGGTGGGCGTCGGCGAATTTGCATCAGTAGTTTTATATAGTCCGTGTTTGGCGTCAGTCCCTCAGTGCGTCAGTCTCTCAGTGCGTCAGTCCCTCAGTGCGTCAGTCCCTCAGTGCGTCAGTTTCATAATCCTTTGTTAATTAGCAATTAACAAAGGATTATGACTAATGAGTTACAGCTCGTTTGTAAGCTTCGTCGAGTACTTCTGAGAGAGTGGGGTGAGCATGGACTAGGTAGGCGAGGGAGTTGACGGATTGTCTGTTTGCGATCGCATTTGAGGCTTCGTGAATTAAGTCGGAGGCGTGGATACCTAGGATGTGGACTCCTAGCACTTCCCCGGTATCTTTACGGTAGATCACTTTCGCTACCCCATCTGCTTCTCCTTCTGCGATCGCTTTAGAATTCCCCTTAAAGTAAGATCTTACAACGGATACTTCAAAGCCTTCTTCGGAGGCCAATTGTTTGGCTTGTGGTTCGCTCAGGCCGACGTAGCTGATTTCTGGATGGGTAAAGGCGGCTGCGGGTATGCTGCGATAGTCTACGGTGCGCTGACGTCCACAGATATTCTCTACTGCGACAATACCTTGAGCGGATGCGGCATGGGCTAACATCATTTTCCCAGTGGCATCACCAATTGCCCAAAGATGGGGCACGGGTTCCCCTGCTGAAAGTACTGCCATGGTGTCATCTACGGGAATAAAACCGCGCCGGTTTGTTTCCACACCTACGGCATCTAGTCCTAGGTCTTTGGTGGCGGGAATCCGACCTGTAGCGACCAGACAAGCATCGACTTCGAGCACATCGACTACTTCCTTAGTTTTGGCATCTGCTAGTTCAATTACCACAGGGGAACCGGGAGTTACTTTCATCGCTAGCACCCCAGTGTGGGTTTCAATGTCCCGAGGTTTGATCAGTATTCGTGTGGCTAGTTTGGCAATATCAGGGTCAAAGGTTGGCATCAGGTTGTCTAGGGCTTCGATCATGGTGATTTCACATCCTAGTGCTGTGTAGACATCGGCAAACTCTAGACCAATGTAACCACTGCCCACGATTGCTACCCAATCTGGCAGCCATTCTAGTTTTATGGCATCATCACTGGTAAATACGGTTTTGCCATCAATCTCAATTCCTGGGGGTACAAAGGGAATTGAACCAGCGGATATCATAATGTCTTTAGCTGTGATCGTTTTTTCACCATTGTCTGTAACAACGGTTACTTTTTGATTACTAGCAACTTTACCCCAGCCTTTGATAATATCCACACCCAAGCGTTTTAGGCTGTTGGTCAGGTCACCACGAATTTTACTGACTAGATTGCTGGCATGATTTGCGATCGCATTTCGGTCAAACTCAACCCCAGCTACTTTAATCCCAAGGGCATTGAGATGATGAGCGTCCTGTAGCTCTCGCACTCTACCTGATGCGGCTAATAGAGCTTTAGAAGGGATGCAGCCCCGGTTGACACAAGTTCCGCCCATGTCAGCGGCTTCAATCATAGCGGTTTTCAGACCACAGCTAACTGCGTGTAAGGCAGCACCATGACCCCCCACACCAGCACCGATAATCACTAAATCGTAATCAAAGTCTTGACTCACATCTATCTCCTGAGTTAGATTGGCTATGCTTCGTCCTTATTATTTTCAACTTGAGCAATCCACGATTGCAAGTGCCCAAGTATTAAGATTGGGAGGATGAAGTATGAAGTATCAAGGATCCCAAAGGGAATAGGGAACAGCGGATCTGGGAACAGCGGATCTGGGAACACGGAACACGGAACACGGAACACGGAACAGGGAACACGGAAAAACTCCTGTGTACCTCATTAGGCTAGAAACCGCTATAGAAAAAATTTTAGCTAGCCCCAATCCCTTAATTGTTATTAGTTACAGGTCATAACTATAGATTTTTTTCAACTTACTTAAGTTAGATGGGGTGCATGTCACTTATGCAGAGCATTTGTACTCAAGCTATCGCCCCTTCATCGCTCTTTTTTTATTGAACCATAAAACCCCGAATCTGTTTCCCCTCTTGCCTCTTGCCTCTTGCCTCTTGCCTCTTGCCTCTTGCCTCTTGCCTCTTACCATTGAAATACTGAGCATATATTGAACCATCACCTGTCAAAAATAATATTTTTTTTATAACTATAAAATTTCCTTAAATAATTCAAGATTTTGGCTAACATACCTGCTAGATTCTGGAGGGTTACAAATCCTTTAAAAGATTGAGGTTTTAAGTAATGTTTAAGCGATTTTTTCAGTTGATTGGACTATTGGCTGCAGTAGTCTTGCTGAGCACAACACTAGGGGTTTCTCCTGCCCAAGCCCAAGTTATTGATGGCCCTGTAGGACGGACAACCACTGAATTTTATAATTTCCCTGAGGCCAGAACATTAGGTCCAATTACTGAAATCACCGTTCATCACGGCTTTATTATTGATGGCTTTAAGGTAAGTTATGCCAATGGAAAATCATTTCAGAATGGGGGTACTGGTGGCGGAGAGACCACCATTTCTTTTAGTGCAGATGATCCATTAGTAGAAGTAGATGGTTACGTTGCCGACTATTCATATGCTGGCAACAAACCCTTAATTGCCCAATTAACATTTAAGACTCTTAAGGGCAAGAGCTATGGTCCGTTTGGTACTATGCAAGCAACATCAAACCGAAAGCCATTCACCTTGAAAGCTGCCCAACCCACCATTCAATCATTCTTCGGCAGCGCCAGTGGCTATCTCACCTCTTTGGGAGTCTATATCGACACCGGGTGTGAATAAACTGGGGATAGTTATCATCCGTATTCCCATCTTGTTGGGTAACCGGAGATAGTTCTTAATAAACCCTGCTTTATTGTTTTTTTGATAAGGCAATTTATATAGTGTTTTTGGAATTCCAAGAACACTATTTTTTATAAAAATCATAAAATTAGATGTAGATGCCTTTAAAGTAAGGTGGTTTAACTAAGCTGGTTGAGTTTTGTCAGTCAACCAGCCTACCTCAGACTTTATACTTTATATCATGTCCGGATAATTAGTGATAAAAACTATCTCCGATTAAACCTTATTCCTTTACTTCTGCCTTCTGCCTTCTGCCCTCTGCCTTCGATTTACCAAAGTGTAAGTATTCAAACAGACATGATATCAGACTTTAAAAAAACGTTGCCGTTTAGCTTCGTACAACATCAAGGCAGCAGCAATGGCTACATTTAAGGATTCTACTCCTGGCATCAGGGGAATATTCACTTGCTGATCTGCTGTTTTTACCAAGTCTTCCCTAAGTCCAGCTGCTTCATTGCCCAGGAGTATTAAGCTAGGACAGCGCCAATCTATGTCCCAGTAACTGACCTTAGCATCTGGTACTGTGGCCACTACTTGTATCCCTTGAGCTTGAGCTTGAGCTACGAGGGTGGGCAAATGGGGGGTAACTGCCATGGGCAGACGGAACCACTGACCGACTGAGGCTCGCAATACTTTAGGATTATCTAGCTCTACACTATCGGAACTTAGCCACAATCCTTCCGCACCAGCGGCTACCGCAGTTCTAATGATTGTTCCAAGATTTCCTGGGTCTTGTATGGTTTCTAGAGCCAGCCCTAGGGAGAGGGAATTGAGGGGTTTCGGGGAAAGGGGAAGACGGGTTGCTGTGGCTACTACTCCATCTGGCTCAACTGTAGTAGCGATCGCTTTTAGTACAGACTGACTTACCACTTCCACTCTTTGAGACCGAACGGAAGCATCTTGGGATAGTTGTGGATGAGCTTCAAGCCATTCTGATGTATAGCAGAGGGTGACTAGGGGATAATCTACGGCACAGGCTTCTGCCAACAGGTGGGTTCCCTCCAACAGAAATAGGTCTTGCTGCCGACGTCCTTTGACTCTGTGCAGCTTCCGAATTTCCTTGACTAGGGGATTCTTGGTGCTTGTGAGCATACCAGTTTGGTTAATTATGCGGAACCCGGGACTTGAACCCGGAAGTCCTTGCGAACACTAGAACCTGAATCTAGCGCGTCTACCAATTCCGCCAGTTCCGCGTTTGTTGGCGCTATAGCAATCGTTGGTGATTCCGAGAGTGGTCAGTCCTGAGTCATAACTGTCACGGTTTAGGATTCAACTTAGGGTTGCTATGGGGGTTGCTCTATTAGCTCACCGGTTTTTTAGTATACAGCATTTACTGCTATTGTGGACAAGTTTGTTGTCGATAGCCGCAACGCCTGAAAATTTACCGGTTTACATTGCCAACTTCTGAGTATAGTGGAAAACCTGACATTTGATCAAGATACGTGGAAAACTAGACATTTAAAAACTTTCAGGTAAAATCAAAACCAAATTTAACATTTCGCCAGAAATTATAATGATTTTGGAGGATAGACCCATTAATCACTCTCAAAGCCCGATAAATCCCCCATCTCTGTCCCAGGAAAACGAATCGGTTCTCAAGATTTGGGGTAGAGCGTCTCTCCACGGACAGGTAAAAATTAGTGGAGCTAAAAATTCTGCCTTGGCAATTATGGCAGGGGCTTTACTGTGTTCTCAAGATTGCCGACTGCGTAATGTGCCCTCCCTAGTAGATATCGAGCGTATGAGCCAGATTCTTGCTGCTGTGGGAGTGAAGCTCAAACGCAGTGGTGACATCTTAGACCTAGATGTCAGCCATATCGGACAATCAAAAGCTCCCTATGAGTTGGTGAGCCAGCTGCGAGCTAGCTTTTTTATCCTCGGTCCGATCCTAGCGCGATTGGGAGTGGCACGGATACCACTGCCTGGTGGCTGTGCTATTGGTGCTAGACCAGTAGACCTCCATGTCAGGGGTCTACAAGCTATGGGCGCTCAGGTTCATATTGAGCATGGCATTGTCAATGCTTATGTGAAAGGAACAGGTAACAACAAGCTAAAGGGGGCGAAAATCTACCTGGATTACCCCAGTGTGGGGGCAACGGAAACTCTGCTGATGGCAGCGACTCTGGCAGAAGGGGAAACCACCCTTGAAAATGCAGCTCAAGAGCCAGAAGTGGAGGATTTGGCGAATTTCTGCCGAGCGATGGGAGCTCAAATTAGTGGTGCTGGTACTAAAACTATTAGTATCTCTGGGGTTTCTAGTTTACATTCGGTGGATTACCCAATTATTCCTGACCGGATTGAGGCTGGAACTTTCTTGGTAGCTGGGGCAATTACCCACTCTGAACTGAGCCTTTACCCAGTAATACCGGAACATTTAACTGCTGTGATTGCTAAGCTACAGGCAATTGGTAGTGAGGTGATGGTTGAGGCACCCAATCGGTTACGAATTATTCCTAATAAACTAAGGGCAACGGATATTGAAACCTTGCCTTATCCTGGATTTCCTACGGATATGCAAGCCCAGTTTACGGCGTTGCTGGCTCTGAGTGAAGGAAACTGTGTTGTTAGCGAAACGGTTTTTGAAAATCGGCTGCGTCATGTTGCCGAATTGAATCGCATGGGGGCGGATATCCGGGTTAAAGGGAATAATGCGATTATCCGAGGTGTGCCAATGTTGTCGGGAGCACCAGTAGTGGGTACGGATTTACGGGCATCTGCTGCACTTGTGGTCGCTGGGTTAGCGGCAGAAGGAATAACTACGATTCAAGGACTCCGTCATTTAGACCGGGGTTATGAAGACTTGGAGGGGAAACTGCGACAACTTGGTGCTAGAGTAGAACGGGTTCCGGCTCAGATAGAGGAAGAGGAACTTCCTCCGACTCCCACTAATGCCATGACTGCAACACCGTAGTAGTTACCGTAGTAGTTATAGTCATTAGTTATTAGTCATTAGTCATTTAGAAATTGTTAATTGTTAATTGTTAATTGTTATCTGTTATCAATTAACAATTAACAATTTTCAGTTTTCAATATGTCTACTAGAGCTTGTTTTACTGTGGAATACTGATATTCCCATCCATAACTAGTGGTTCGTTTGGGTAGCACCTGTTGACCTTCCAAGACTACTATGGCTCCTTCTCCCAAAAGGGCTTCTAGAGCAACACTGGGAACTGGTAACCAGGAGGGACGATTGAGAACATCTCCAATGGCTTTACATAGTTCGGACATCAAGACAGGATTGGGAGCTGTGGCATTGAAAATCCCTTCCATGTCTGGTCGGGTTAGGGCAGCTATGATTAAGTTCACTAAGTCATCTCGGTGAATCCAAGAAAACCATTGGCGACCGGTACCGATTGGCCCTCCAGCAAACATTTGAAAGGGGGGTATCATTTTCGCTAGGGCACCGCCATTGCCCAAAACTATACCAATGCGCAGAATCACTAGTCGCACATCTGCATCTTGGACTTTCTGGGCTTCCCCTTCCCAGGCTTGACAAACCTCTGCCAGAAAGTCCTCTCCAGCAGGACTTGTTTCATCAAAGGTTACTGTTTCACTAGTGCCGTAGTAACCAATGGCAGAAGCGTTTACTAATACCGTGGGTTTAGGGTCAGCAAGGGCGATCGCTTCCACTATTTTTTGGGTCCCTAATTGGCGGCTATTGAGGATGTCTTCCTTACGGGCTGGTGTCCAGCGCTCCTCAGCAATCGGGGCTCCGGCTAAATTGACTACACCATCACAGCCTGCGATCGCATTTTGCCAATCCCCTGATTCGGTGGGAGTGTAGGCAATAGTTTCTATATTGGGAAATTGCGCCGTAGCTTTAGCTGAGTTACGGGTTATAATTAAGGGTTGATGTCCTTCTTCCTGTAGACGCTCCACTAAGCGGCTACCGACAAATCCTGTTGCTCCAGTAATTGCGACTTTCATACTTCATCCTTGATACTCTATATCGTGTCTGATACCATACTCATCGGTTAGGCTAACACGGGGATACGGGGACGGGAAGACGGGGGAAAATGTTTAGGATGGGTAATTATCCTTCAGTTGATGGTTTGGTTTCACCGTAAGCCATGCCGTTGGCTTCAGCGTACCGATTCATGAAGCGCATGAAGCGTTCCCAGTGGTCGTCTTCGTCAATTTCAACTTTACACTCCACTCCTGCTAGCTCATCTCCTTCTGGACCACCGAAGCGAAATTTTATTGAGGAAGGAGTCATAGCAATGACCCCTTCTTCGTCTGTTAAGACCATTGATTGAGAAAATCGGTTTCTATAACTGTTGAATTGTTCAATAGCCTTTAACTTTTCAAAGGTCATCAAGACGATGCGGGCTCCTGACCGTCGGTTTTTTCTGAGGCTGACGTCACTCAGCTGTTCATAAATACCGTCAAAGAATTGGATGGATGGTGTTGAGGAGTTCATTTTAAATATAAAAACATGGTTAAATTTTAGTATATCGCCTGAGGAGGGGTTGACAAAATTATTTTTATAGGTACAAGGTAATCGGGAGTCGGGAGTCGGGAGTCGGGAAGAGAGCTTGTAGGGTGGGCAAAGAAAGTTTGGTTATTTTGAGTCGTTTAGATTAGATTACTTTGCCCACCCTACTTTAATTGGTATTTTTTTTGACTCTTCCTAAGCAATAATTTTGGAGATTATTTCCAGTTACTTGAGGATGTTGAAGTATAAAATCTAGGTATAAAATTTAATTTATAAATAGTTGATAAACAGTATTGGTGATTGTTCATAATATTAAAAACTAGTTTTCTATCTTTACTCTTGCTCTTAAGTCCCTGCTCCGAATTCCCTAAAAACAAACGAAGACTAACCACAAATGAACCGCCGCCGCATTCTCAAAGCTGGACAACCTTACAGCTTTAGCCAATATTTTGACCTTCCCTTTACCCTAGAAGATATTTTGGCTGAATTTGACTGTACCTTTGTGCGATCGCATATCGATCTCCCTCGTCCTCCCCTTCCCGAAGCGATCGCATTTATCCTTGGATTATACTTAAGGAAGTAAACTATGAAGTAAACAAGGTGTTAAAATCTATGGCAAAGAATACTCAAAGTCATTTTGCCCCCTACTTAAAACATAGAGGGAAAACTGTTGAAGAACAAATTATAGCAATTCTCTATCCCATGAGGTAGGGATCCCCCTAAATCCCCCTTAAAAAGGGGGACTTTGAGGCTGAAAAGCGTACCTCATAAATCCTATAAACGCTATAAACTCAATCAACCTGCTCTGGCATGGCTAAGAAAACGCCTTGAAGAGGAAATCACTCAAGAAGAAGCTAAAATTCGACAGGAAGATTTAGAAAATTTTAAACAAATTGTTGATAGTTTTCGTCCAGAAGGCTCTAAACTATATAGCTACTAATGATTGTTTTTGTCGATACCGGCCTTTTAGGGTTGTTATCTTCTCCCAATGACAAATTAGAAGCACAACAATGTCAGCAATGGCTTTACTCTCTTTAACTGAATCCTAACACCCGTTCACGCCACACCCAGTAAGGCTAATCATAATTCCTCTATCCTTGATTAACTCTTATCTCTTGCCTCTTGCCTTTTGCCTCTTGCCTCTTGCCTCTTGCCTTTTGCCTCTTATCTGTTCCCTGTTACCTGCTCCCTACTCCCTTTATTCTATACTAATAGTGTCACTGTCTTGAAACTGTCATGATTGCTGATAAAAGTCCCAATTACATTTCCAAAGAAGACTATCTATCCTACGAAGAAGATAGTGCCATCAAACACGAGTATATTGATGGAGAAGTCTATGCCATGGCTGGGGCGAGTGATGCCCATGTTACTATTGCCCTTAACCTGGCTTCAGCCTTAAGAAATCATGTCAGGGGCACTGGCTGTCGGGTTTATATGGCAGATATGAAAACTTATGTTGAAGCATCCAATAGTTATTATTATCCTGATGTTATGGTGACTTGCGATGCCAGAGACCGAGAATTGAGCAATTATAAAAAATATCCCTGTTTAATTGTAGAAGTTTTATCTCCGAAAACTGAGGCATTTGATCGGGGTGACAAATTTTATAATTATCGAAAATTAGACACCTTGGTGGAATATGTTTTAATTAGCCAAAACCATCAGCGGCTAGACTGCTTCCGCCGAAATTATGAGGGAATTTGGACATTGCAATTTTATGATCCGGGCAGTGAGATTAATCTAGAAACTGTGGATTTTAGGACTAGTCTTGAGGCTTTGTATGAAGATGTAATGTAAGCCGTCAGCCATCAGCTGTCAGCCTTCAGCCTACAGCCAAGGGATTATCCGAGGGAGAAGCTACGGGAACGGGCATTAGATGAAAGCAATCAGATATTCAAGGGAAATTTATACCTTACTCCTTTTTTTTTACAAATATGAGATGCACCCATTGATGGGTGTTGTGGTGGCATAAGCCAAAAACCAATAACTTTGTATAATGGATTTATAGAAAGTTATTGAACATACTTCCTAAGACTTATGCGTGACCTATAACAACTGATAAAAAATATTCAAGAACTACTAGAAGACGATCAAAACATTATTGCCGATATCATTGAAGTATTCAAAAAACAGTATTTAACAGAAAAACCGGCATCTCTTAATCCTCTGTAATTAGACAATCAACCTTTTATTGGTATGGGTCGTGATCGACAAGATACTCAAAATAGTAGCGAATGGGTGAGAAGAATTAGACAACTTACTCCCTAAAACCCAAGAAGGATAAAATCCTCCCTCTTTTAAGATTATAATGTACTTTCTTCGTCGGTAGCTTGGAGAATTGCTTGGTACAATTGAGAACTAATACGAAAGTCCATTGTTTCAATCAATTGATCCATTAATGGTTTAACTGCCGGAATTAAATTACTTTTCTTGGCTTGCACCATAATTCCCAGTAAGCCCACAATAGTTAGCCCCAATTCTTGAGCAACTGCTCGTCCTCGTCGTTCATCCATCAGTAGCAAATCAGCATTCATTTCCAGTGCTAATATGATCGCTTCTGCTTCACCTAAATCGATGGTTTCTTGACTTTCCTGAAGTGTGAAAACTTGCTGCTTATCTGAAACAGCATGAGTTTTAATCCAAGATAAGGTTTGAACTTCTACTGTTCCAGGTACAATTTTTCCGATACCAACCATTTCATTGTAGACAGCAACGGGAATAATCACAGAACCATATAAGCGATGCAAGAGGTTAAGTTGATTGATGCCTGCTAGATTAGTAATCGGTGATGTATCGCTAATAATAATCACAGCAAACTCATCGATTGTAGGGTTTTAAGGTCTGCTTCAAAATCAGCAACATCATAATTCAAATCTAAACCGCGCTTGGCCAGTTCATGCTGAAACTCAATCACAGTTAAACCCGTCCAGGCACGGACTTTGCCACTGCTAATTTTGTCTTGCTTATAGAGCATCAGCGCAATTTCAAGTTTGAATTCATCCTCAGTCATTTGGCTAGCTTGGACAATATCGTCAGGGATAACTACACTCATAGCTACACTATTAAGTAATTGATATATTATGAATAGTTACTTTAATTTTATCATAAATTTAAACTGAATCATAACACCCGTTAAAGCCACACCCAGTAAAGCTAATCATAATTCCTCTATCGTTGATTAAATCTTGCCGTCTTGATGCAGTCGCTCATGGGGGAAACCACGGCAGTTGCTCATGGGGGGAACCCCCAAGACCGCACTGCCTCCCCAAGACCGCGCTGCATCGCTCTTGCCTTTTGTCTTTTGTCTCTTATCTCTTCCCTACTCCCAACTCCCGATTCCCGACTCCCTAAAACCAGAACTTTATACTTCACCCCATTGAAAAATACTGTAAAATTATAGTAGTTAACTGATTACCTATTACCTATTACCTATTACCTATTACCTATTACCTATTACCTATTACCTATTACCTATTACCTATTACCTATTACCCATTACCTATTACCTATTACCTATTACCTATTACCTATTACCTATTACCTATTACCTATTACCTATTACCTATTACCTATTACCTATTACCTATTACCTATTACCTATTACCTATTACCTATTACCTATTACCCATTACCTATTACCTATTACCTATTACCTATTACCTATTACCTAGTTTGGCCTTTGTCTAAACTTCCCACACCCAACACCCCACACCCCACACCCTACTCCCTATTCCCGACTGCCTAAAAATCCTCTAGCATCCATTCTGAGGACCGCCCACCTAGTTCGATCGGAATACTAACCACTTTCCCCAGTCGTGGACGCTCACGGGTGTTGTTAATGAATTGTTGCAGCTGGCTGGCTCCTCCCCAACCTCGGATATAGTTGGCTACTGTATCTAAATGCTCTAGGTACTCAGCTTCGGAAAGGGGAAAGGATTGCTGCTCCAGATACTTCCACATAATCTGAACAAAGATTTTCCCTTGAGTCCTCCGAATCTGGATGTCATAGGAGCGTCCCCACTTATTGAGCAGGAGTTGGTGCAAGTCCTGTCCTGTCATAGCTCTTGCCCTAACTTAATGTTTACATTTCGTTACAAATACAACGCTTCTTAACTTTATGATAAAGCGTAAAAGAATGTAATAATACTTATAGTTGAAGCCGTGAATCCTTATATTGCAGGGATTTGGGCAACCCTGTCCAGTGGTTGAATCACACTACAGTTATAAAAGCAGGGTTCAAAAAATTCTGGTAATTTTCCCAGAATTGTAAAAAAAGTATACCTTTAGGCGTTCAGTTATGGCTCAAGCTTCTGGCTCTGCAGACGTTCCAGATATGGGGCGTCGCCAATTTATGAACCTCTTGGCGTTTGGGACAATTACGGGCACATTTGTTGGAGCTCTCTACCCAATCGTTAAGTATTTTATCCCCCCATCCAGTGGTGGGGCTGGTGGTGGTGTCACAGCTAAAGATGCTTTGGGCAATGACATCATGGTCAGCGAGTTTTTAGCTAGTCACAATGTAGGCGATCGCACCCTGACTCAAGGTCTCAAAGGGGACCCCACCTATGTGATTGTTACTGAAGATCAAGGTCTCGAAGCTTACGGTCTCAATGCGGTTTGCACTCACTTAGGCTGTGTTGTGCCTTGGAATGCTAGCAAGAACCGGTTCATCTGTCCTTGCCATGGATCTCAGTATGACAATACTGGCAAGGTAGTACGCGGACCAGCGCCTTTGTCTCTAGCTTTGGCACACGCTACGGTAACGGAAAACGACACCCTAGTCTTCAGCCCCTGGAAAGAAACTGACTTCCGTACTGGTGAAGAACCTTGGTGGAGTTAATTGCTTTAGTCCTTAGTCCTTAGTTTTTAGTTAATTGACTAGTGCTAATCAACCATTAGCAATTAACAAGTTGCAATTTTTAAATTACCAATTTTTGAGTTTTTTGGCTTAGTGATGAGAACACCTGATGTATCGGTGATGGTTAACCGTGGCAAGGGGATGATTGCCAGAACTATTGTCTTGGTTGTGGCAGCTGTGGCCCTTTTCTTTGCCAGTGATCTGGCAGTTCCCCAGTCAGCTGCTGCCTATCCCTTCTGGGCACAGGAAACTGCGCCAGAAACCCCTCGTGATGCCACTGGTAAGCTGGCTTGTGCTAATTGCCACCTAGCAGAGAAACCGACAGAAGTGGAAATTCCCCAATCGGTACTGCCAGATACTGTATTTGAAGCTGTGGTTAAGATCCCCTATGACCTAGAAGCACAAGAGGTCTATGGTGATGGTTCTAAAGGTGGCTTACAGGTCGGTGCCGTGGTGATGTTACCCGAAGGTTTCAAGATTGCTCCTCCTGACCGGATTCCGGAGGAAATGCAAGAAGAAACCGAAAACATGTACTACCAACCANTTATCTTTATGACCCAGTCCAACAAAAATTTATCCCGTTCCCTCAGATTTGCCATCGGTCGTGAACGGGATTTATATGCTGTAGATACTATAATGTCTTAGCTTATTAAACGGGCTAGGAGGGATTCGAACCCCCGACACCGTGGTCCGTAGCCACGTGCTCTAGTCCACTGAGCTACAAGCCCTTAACTGCTGCCACTTTTTTGTGGGTCAACATTTATTTATCATAACACATAGATCAAAAATGTCGCAATACTCTTGTGGAAATCAATCGCTATCCCATCTCGATAGTCAAGGTCAAGCTCAGATGGTCGATGTTTCTGGCAAAGAGCTTACCAAACGTCAGGCACTAGCCGCTGCTCAGGTACGGATGAAAACCACAACCTTCAACACCATCCAAGCTGGTAATGCCCCCAAGGGTGATGTCTTAGGAACCGCTAGGCTGGCTGGGATTATGGCAGCAAAGCAAACTTTCCAACTGATTCCTCTGTGTCATCCCTTGCCCCTACACAAGATCCAAGTTCAAGTGGAACCTGACCCCCAACTACCGGGATATCAGATTCAGGCATCTGTGACTACTAAAGCTGAAACTGGTGTAGAAATGGAAGCACTAACAGCAGTTTCTGTTGCGGCTTTGACCCTTTACGATATGGCCAAAGCGTTGGAAAAGTCTATCGCGATTGAATCGATTCGCCTGTTGAGTAAGACCGGAGGTAAATCCGGTGATTACCAAATCTCCCGGGATTGCTAAGTTAAGCAATCAGCTCAAGTCAAGTTGGGTCAGAACTTAGCACTGATCCACTGAGGCACTTAGTTGCCAATTACCGTTTGAACAGGAAATCTATCGCTAAGATTAGGTTTCTCGCAAACGTGGCATCAGTTCCACAAGATTACAGGGGGAATTGCCCAAATCGAGCTGGTCTTTGATAATCTGCTCCCAACCTGTCCGACAAGCTCCAGAAGATCCAGGCAGACAAAAGATGTATGTTCCGTTAGCCACACCAGCCAGGGCACGAGATTGGATAGTAGAAGTCTTAATCTCTTGGTAGGAAATCATGCGGAAAATTTCACCAAAGCCCTGGATTTCCTTATCCAGGAGGGGTTGAATCGCTTCTGGTGTACCATCTCGACCAGTAACACCAGTTCCTCCTGTAGTCAACACTACCTGTACGGATTCGTCAGCAATCCATCGGGAAACCACCTCACGGATTTTGTAGATGTTGTCTGGAACAAGAACCTTTTCCGCTAAGTAATGCCCCGCCTGGGTTAAACTCTCAACCAGCAGCTTACCGGACTTATCCGTGGCTTCGGTACGGGAATCGGACACCGTCATCACTGCAATATTTAACGGAACAAACTGTTTGGTTCGGATCATCTTCAATCCAACATTAGGTTCTAAAATTAAATTAACTGACTAGGGTTGGTATCAGACCAAGCCGTTACACAACTAAAAACTGACAAATATCTATGCCTCCTCGTTGGCCTCGTAAACCTGATCGACGTGATCCAGCCTACCGTCGTCTAGATGACCGCATGAACTTTGCTGTACATGTGGCAATTTTTGCTGCTTGTAATTCCGGAGTGTGGTTCTTCAAAACTATACAGTATGCTCAATGGACTTGGGCATACTGGTTTACTGGTCTGTGGGGATTGATTTTAGTAGGGCATGGGGTTTATATATTTGCGATCGCAAACTATACCCCCCTGCCTACTCAAGAACCTCCAACCGAATCCCCTCAAGGATGAAATCACCCAAGATAATTGTAGTAATTGATTTTCGGTTGACTGTTGACGGTTAACTGTTGACGGTTAACTGTTGACGGTTAACTGAAAGCCAGCAAATAAACTCGGCTCTTTTAATTCAAGGTGATGAGCCAACTGTTTTGAGGGAAAATTTAAACTTTAAACCTTTAACTTTAAACCTTCAACTTTAAACCTTCCTTAGAGATCCCAACATGCAATTAATTAGAAACAGCTAATTACCATGGCTAATCCAACTTCTACAGAAGCAATCGAAACTCTCGCTGCTGAAATTGGCGACAAGGTATATATTGATGTAGCCAAGTGGCATCTTTACCTCAGGGATGCCCATCTACATACCACTTTGGCTGAACAATTTTATCCCCTATTAATCGGTAACACTAATACAATCACAGAAGACCAGATGATGTCAATCCTGCAAAGCATTTCTGTGAAGCTAGGTGGTGGTAAACGGCAAGTTCCCCTAGCAGATTTGCTACCCATGCAGTGTCAGATGGATCTAATCGATATTCTCGAAGAGTATCAAAGACAGCTGTAAGTATCTGAAAATAGGCAATTTTAAAATAACTAATCACTAATAACAAAAAATTGGGTAACTTGAACAGCTACCCAAATAATTCTGCTTGTTCTTGGTTCACCAAAACAGCAAAGATTGGCCTGTGAAGCGTTAAAAACTACGCAGTTACAGCCTTTTTCGCCACAGCACTTAACTCACCGTTGGCATACTTAGTGGCAAAAACATCGATAGTCGCTTGCTTGATCTTGCTAGCATGACCAGCAGTACCAAAGGCTTCGTAACGCTTCAAGCAAACCTGCTTCATATACTTGATAGAAGGCTTGAGGAAGTGACGGGGGTCAAAGTTAGAAGGATCTTTGGCAGCAGCTTCCCGGATAGCAGCAGTGATAGCCAAGCGGTTGTCAGTGTCGATGTTAACCTTACGGACACCGCTCTTAATACCCTTTTGAATTTCTTCAAGGGGTACACCATAAGTTTCAGGAATAGAACCACCGTACTGGTTGATCATGTCAAGCCACTCTTGAGGCACAGAGGAGGAACCGTGCATCACCAAGTGAGTGTTAGGCAGACGGTTATGAATTTCTTCAATGCGACTAATGGCAAGAATTTCTCCAGTCGGCTTGCGGGTAAACTTGTAAGCACCGTGGCTAGTACCAATAGCTACAGCTAGAGCATCAACTTGGGTGCGCTCAACAAATTCAACTGCTTCGTCAGGGTCGGTCAATAGTTGGTCGCGACTCAGAGTTCCTTCAAATCCGTGACCATCTTCTTTGTCACCTTTACCGGTTTCCAGTGAACCTAGGCAACCCAGTTCCCCTTCAACACTAACACCGATAGCATGGGCAACTTTTACTACTTCGGCAGTAACACTGACGTTGTAATCGAAGCTGGCTGGAGTTTTAGCATCAGCTTCCAAGGAGCCATCCATCATCACACTGGTGAAGCCGTTACGAATTGCCGAATAGCAGGTGGCTGGGCTATTGCCATGGTCTTGGTGCATGGCAATGGGAATATGAGGGTAGGATTCCACCGCTGCTGTGACCAGATGGCGGAGGAAGTTCTCACCTGCATATTTGCGGGCACCACGAGAAGCTTGTAAGATTACCGGACTATCCGCTTCTTCAGCAGCCTGCATGATAGACAGGATTTGTTCCATGTTGTTAACGTTGTATGCTGGAATCCCGTAGCCGTTCTCAGCTGCGTGATCTAACAGTAGCCGCATGGGTACAAGTGCCATATTATATTCCTCCTAACTTTGTTTGTTAGCTATTCCGGCGAGAAGCCTCACGTCTGACACTCCCTAGTGACTCGTGAACAGAATCGCCAGTCCAGACATGTCAATCTAGTTGCTTCTAGACAGCGATGCAGCGAGGTCTTGGGGAGGCAGTGCGGTCTTGGGGTTTCCCCCATGAGCAACTGCCGTGGTTTCCCCCACTCGCGCTTTGCATCAAGACAGGTTAATTCTTTAGATAATCTTAAGATATTTTGCAGCTTTTATTCAAATTTCTTGATTAAATCATCTAGACAAAGCTGATTCTATAAAACTTGACAAAAATTACCAAATCTATAAAACACTACCCAACCACTCCTGGGTAAAATCTGGATAAACAGTAAAGTATAGGTAGTTTTGCTAAAAGTTTTGAGAACAGCTCCTAACCTTTCTGATTGGAGCAATAATTTAAGGTTTGTTGGCTTTGCGGGCTCTAACAAGCCCAGGCAGTATCCCTCTTAAAACACAGAGGTGCTCAAGTATCCCTGTTTTACCTAGTAACTAATACTTACCTAATACCTAATACCTACCTAGTAACTCATAGTTACCTAGTACTTACCTAATACCTACCTAGAACCTAATACCATTAGCCTCATATCTAGACTTTGTATCAATAGATAAATAAGGCTAACTAACAGTTAGGTTAAAATGGGTCGCCCGGGACTCGAACCCGGAACTAATCGGTTAAAAGCCGAGTACTCTACCATTGAGTTAGCGACCCGGTAAGCTTTTATCAAACATACCTTTACTAAGAATATCACATTGATAAGGAAATGTCTAGGGAAATTTAGAAAAATTTCGCCGTTAGCCTCACCGATGTCTCACTACTCTCTCCGGGAGCTAAGTGAGTTAAATTTTCTCCAGTGTTAAGAGCGTTACGGGGAGCACTCCAAGGTTCAAGGCAATAAAAGTCCTTGCCTTGAACTGTCCAAAATACCAAGGTCGAGTAAGCGTCAGTGTAGGTCAATGCGATCGCTAATCCCCTTTCAGCATCAGTAACACTGGCCGTATTATTACTCAGTTGCCCAAACGATACATCAATTTCATCACAGCTAAAATCAAAACTGCCAGTGAAAGGATGTACTGCTTGAGTTTGCTTCTCCTGATACTCCGATGCAGGAATATCAAACTCCAGTTTAGTTTTGTCAGGTGCCAAGAAGTAGGGATGGAAACCTGTGGCAAAGGGCATCGGTTCAGCGGAATGATTCGTATAGCGCTGATCAATGTCTAGGGTGTTGCCTTTTAATCGATAGGTAAAGGTAACTTCGAAGTCAAAGGGATAGACAGAGCGAGTTTGGTCATTACTCTTGAGGGTGATAGTCAACACTGCCATCTCATTCGTTGCACTATTAGTCACCTGCCAAGGCAAATTACGGGCAAAGCCGTGTTGTTTGAGAGTATAGTCTTTGCCAAGGTATGTATAAGTATCATTAACTAAGTTCCCACAGATGGGGAAGAGGATGGGAATGCCACCCCGTACACTCAGATTGGGATCTTTAAAGCGTTCCGCATCAAGATAAAAAATCTCCTGACCTTGGATATTCCACCGAATGACAATGCCACCTCGTTCAGGAACCACTTCTAATCGAGATTGGGCATTGTGGTCAGTGAGAATGTAAGTTTCGTATTGGTCTTGAGTGCGTACGATCTCAAACACTGGCTTTTCTCCCTTACGATTTAAAATCCGATTTATCAGTCTATTGAGTGCCTAATCGCTTTTGATCACAGCAAAAGCCTATTTTTGAGTGACTCTGACTGCGATCGATGGCAGGTTGGCAGGTTGGCAGTTTTTTTTACAAAATTCATGCTTAGTGCCAAGCACGTACAGGGATTAGTATGTCACAATGATGGGTATGTGGAACCTGTAGACACCTACCAAAATGCTTGCTTCTTGAACCAGGAGGCTTTAGCCACGCCGACGTTTATAAGCAGTAGGGTTTCTCCTGCTGTATCCTATAAATAGCCAAGTCGGTGACAAACCTGACAGCTAAGAAGACTAAGGGGAACGGTATAGCTCTTTTTGAGCCAAGTTCGGTAGTAGTGTGTTTAAACCGCCACAACAGTGTGAGTCAAATCTTACTGTGAACGTTGCAAGTAGCCGGTTTTTAAGCGCTTTAGCAATATCCGCTCATAATCCCCTATGTTTCAACTTGGGGGAGTTGTTAAATTCTTACTCCATTATCTGTATAAGGATGCTAGTGGAATCTGAGTTTCCAACTAAACAGGTAAGGGGTCTCCCTTTATACCCGCGCTTCATGCGCGGGAGGGGAATTACCTGGCTGAGTCTCTTGGTTTTGGTATGATAAATTGATGGCGGTTGGACTGCCGCTCAATGGCTGTGGTAAATCGATACAGGATATCGAGGAACAGTAAGTCTCATTCGTGAGTTTGAGAAGCCTACATCAAATCAAAGATTATGATGTAGGAGTAGTCACATAACTATAGAGTGACCATACCCCCAAACACCATCTCTAACAGACTACAGCACCATTGCTGGCAAGCAGGAGAAATCGGTTAGGGCGGTATAGGTTGCTGAATTAAGGGATGTAGCGCCGACCTCAGGGGGTTTCCCAAACTCGCGCTCTGCATCAAGACAATGCATAAAAACAGAAAAATAACAAGCGAGAGTTAGCCACCTAATTTATTGGGTGGACAGCGTTCCCGTAGCGTGGCCAAAGGCCAGCGCGCTGGGATTTATCAAGGGCTTTCGTGTTAAAATAGAATCGTGAGTAAGAACAAGGTTGGTCGCGTTTATATTTTGCGCTTTTCGGTGAGATTCCGGACATTTGGAGACGGGGTATATCCTACGACCATGGAACAGGCAAACAATGGAGCAAAAAGTAGTGATTTATTGCCCTGATTTGTTTGGTACAACCACTCCGAAAGCTATTGTGCAATTAAATTAAAAGTAAATCCACCGGTTAACTTTTTGTTAATCCGTTCGCGTAGCTTGGCCAAAGGCCAGGGAGGTAGGGCAGTTTTGAGTCTGCCACAACAAAAGAGACTAGACTCACTCTCTAGTAAGTTTTATAAGCGTCGTGCAGCGCGGTTTTAACCCGCGTAACGACACGACTCTTAGAATCCACGCGATTTCAATCCGTGGAGAACTCAAAATGCAGAAAAAAAGTAATCAATGACACGAGCAGCGTTAATCAACTCAAACTCAAGCTCGCTTCTAATGCAAGCTACACTCTCAAGCAATGAACATAAAAGACTATTAAGCTATTTTAATCTTTAACAAGGAATAGACAAACCCGCTTGATTCCATGTTAAGTTAACCAAAAATGATTTCAAGTCAACCCCTACCCTTTAGGGCTGGGGATACGAGGAGTGAGCTACAATTATTTATTGGTAATCCTTATAAATTCTTGGAATCTATTTTTGCTGCTGATGGCGGCTCGACAAATCAAGTAAATGGTATTTTAGTCGCCAGAGCCAACAAAAAAAGGATCTGGAGTATTCCTGCTCTGGTTGCTCAGGTTTATTTTAACCTTCCATAGTATCTCATCATCGCAATGATGGAGAGAATCCCGCCAATTCTATTCGTGGGAAGTATGTCAGAATAAAGTTGTTTCTAGAGAAACTTAACCGCTTACTTCACCAGTAAAACCAAGAGTTATCTGCAACAGGAGAAGCCGAATATGCTACACCGCAAGATTTATCAACTCTGCTGCGATGGTCGTGAGGTCTGCGTTTTCTTGCGGGATCAGCAACGTTGGATTGAACACGCCCGCATTGTTGATATCGAGGGAGATTTAGTCACAATTCGTTATGAAACAGACGAAGAGGATGAGATCAGTTCCTGGGAAGAAATGGTCCGCTTGGAAAGCATAGGCTCTGTGAGTCACAAGCTAGCTTCTGTTTTCCGAGGTAATGTTGATCCGATAGTCTCTGATGATTGTCCGGAGGCTGAACAAATTCACCCCCGCTCCCAAGACTTAAATCAGGACTAGATTATTCATTGTTAATGGACAACCAACCGTTAAGGGTGAGTAAAAACTAATCGAAAATGTCGCAGAGTCTACCAAAAACTCTTATTATTTGTTAGACTTAAATTAGGTAACACCGAAAGCGATTATTATGTAACTTAAATTAAAGCCGAAAACCAAGGGTTTAATAGTTGCGCTTAGATCCCGGTGTTATAACTTTTTTGACATTTTTATGGCGCTCGCGGGATATTCCTGAGAGCTTTGGGAGATACCCCCTGGATGCGAAAGCATCTTGCATTGGCGGACTTTGGTCTATCTTGGTAGACTTTGGTAGCTAAAAAGTATCGGAAAATTGATAACTCACAATTAGCTAGCAATTTTCCCTTAACTATTCGTTACTCAAGGGGTTCTATCCGTTCAAAAACTGGACAGTACCCCTCCAGTGTTACTTTAAAACCATAGAGAGCTGAGCCTGGATTCCAGCAGCGCTGGCCTCTTTGGTACAGACAATTACCACAACACTCGATATTAATTGGTATCTTGGCTCTGCCCCCTTGTTTGAGTAGTTCTCGTTGTGACAATCCCCGCAAGACCAGTTCTTCTCCTTGCCAGCGGGCTTCTACTAAACCAGTATCAGCGAAATTTTGCCAACGAGGATCCGTTGCGATCGCCCTTGAAAGAGTGATATAGACAAGTGTATCTAATTCATTCAACTCTCCTTCATAGTTCGTTTCCGTTGGTAGAGCTGGTCTGATAAAGGTATCACCAATGGGAAGTTCTACGAGTGTTCCTGCTGCTGGCGTATGGAGATGATATCGATTTTGTAACTCTTCCAAACCAGCAAGATCAGCTAGGTAGGTAGGAGAGCCGTGAACAAAAATCACATGTTGAGGTCGAAGATTATGAATCAACTGGGTGGTACCCAGACAATCCCCATGTTGAGCCAGCAGATAAGTTTCAACCTTAAGAGATCCGTAGTCATCCATTGGATCCAAAGATTTAAGATGTTCCGGTTGCAGGACAACCCAAGAACGGTTCTCTTGCTGCCAGTACTCCCTCCAATCCATGTTTAAGTCAGTGAGGATAATACAGGGAGATTTACCGATAGCATCTCGGTGCTGGGGATCTAACCGCCGCACCCGAGGACGTACCCGCTCATCCCAAAACAAGGCTTGATGTCGGGCAAAATTTTGTACTGAGGTGGGAAAGTGAGACAGTAGTTCTAAGTAAGCATTACAACCAGCAGCCACCGTTCCATTGACCCAAATATCTAGGTCGCGCCCTGTAAAGTGGTGATGAGAGCGCAGGAGCATGAGGATTTCTTGACCTAGACCTAAGGTAGGCACTGGTAACAGAACTGAGTTATTGGTAGCAATTGCCTGCTCAATACGCTCTACTAGTTGATTTTCTTGTTGCCGCCGATGGGGATGTCGAGCAGTGCCATAACTACCTTCTACAATTACCACATCCGGCTGTGTACCCCTGAGTGATTCAAGGGATAATCCCTCCACCAGCCGTGAGTTCGACAGGAAAAAGTCACCGGTGTAAAGCAGTCGGTAAGTTCGATGGCGAGTGGTGTAAGTGAGTAAAAATGCTGCTGCTCCTGGCAAGTGTCCAGCTGGGAACAATTGAGCAGTGAGTCCCTCACAGAATTCTACAGGGGTAGCCCACGGGAGAGCTTGACAAAATGGGAGAATATCCTCAGGAGGCAGTTCCGGCCAGTTGAGTAGTAATAGTTGAGTCGTTACCTCACTAGCGTAGATTGGTAATTGTGGAAAAGTTTGGTGAAGAGCCAGCAATCCCTGACTATGGTCTGAGTGAGCGTGGCTACACAGGACTAAATCTGCTGGTGGTATCCCATCGGTCTGTAGGGGGGAAATGTCTTCTAATCCACAATCCAGCAGAATGCGGTGTGGCCCCATCTGCACCAACAAACAAACCCCTTCTGCACCATGACCAACACCGTAAGGAAAGCAGGTTAATCGGTCATCCTGATCAGAGGATGCTACTGGGCGTTGATTGCTCATGAGCTTCAACTTAAATTTTAGCTAATCCGGCTCCGTTAACCCACGTCTTACTAATCAGGGAAGGGTGAATGATTAAGCCTTGGAAGAGGCAGACAGAATCGGCGATCGCCAACGGAAAATAAGGTGGAACTATTTTTACTAAGGCTGCATCTTCCTTGAACGGAAAATTCAACAGATTCTTCCCCAGTCAAAACAAACGTGGTAGATTTGTCACTCCATACCAATTTAGAGGGGTTTGTATGCTCGATATACCCTATAGGTCACTCTGGAGTCCACAAGAACCCCACACCCTACCCCTTAGGGTGGGTGTGGGGAGTTCTCACCTAGTTTCCCTCCTTTCGAGGTCAGAGTCAAGAGGGTATAAAGACTGGCAACAACATCACCACAGTAGGGAGTTAACTAGGGAGGGACTGGTGAAGTCCCTCTAACCTCTAAGTGACGATTTCAATTTTTTGACACTACCCATGCCTACCTAGAAGGAAGGGGCTTGGGAAAACCCTCGTGAGCCCCCTTACACTCCCCACACTTCGGTCAGCTTCTAGCCTTTAGCCTCTGCTGTAATAGCAGAGGCGTGGGTTTTTCCAAGACTAAACCATGAATGCTTTTTGAAAGCTCAGCAGCTGACAGCTAAAGTAAATACTGGAAGCTTAGTGTGCAGAGCCGTTGCCGTGATAATCGTCTGAATCATAAAATCCATTCTTAGTCCCAAAAAACAGGCACAAAGCAGTAAATGCAATTGTTAGTACCACTAAAACCAGTTTTACTTCCATTTTCTTAATAACTCCTCATGGCTGTGAGAAAAAAGCGTCACGTTCATTGTAACTCCCTGTTTCGTCCAGAACCTGCCTCAATCCCCTGCCTAAGCTGTCACCCACTTAATTTTTGGGTTGAGGCTGATGGGGAGATGGGGAAATGGAGGTGGAGAGAGGGTTTCACGGTTTGTTTCATAAGATGAACAGATTCAATGTAGATCTGTCCGTGTTAGCTTCAAAGTCATAGCTACTGTAATATTTTTCTATTTCTCTATGATTATATATTCTTAATTTTTTAATTAGAGCGAGTATGGTATTATTTATATCAGTGTGTTTGTTGGGGTTTAAACGCCAAAGTGATAGTGAGCTTATAAAAAATGGCAACTACAAAGTACCAGCTTAGGGAGTACAGCTTAGGGAGTACCAGCTTAGTGCGAACGCTATCGGTAGTAACTTAGGTAAATTACGCACTATTTTAGAAGCTGCTAATCGGGAACGTAAACCAAACTTAAGGTTTTACCCTGCCAGACCGTTCTAGTTACCCTAAAACTGCGGAATTTTAAACCACCACAACCAAATAATCTAAATGATTGCTATAGCCGGTTGAAGTTTTAGATGAAAGAAATCTATAAAATTAAGCGTCGCCAATTCATTAAACTTAGCTCCGTGACTCTTGGTAGTAGTGTTTTGGCAGCTTGTAATAATCAAAGCTCTACACCATTAACGACAGAAAAAAAAGGTAAATTAGATAAAATAAAATTTGCTCTGGGCTGGAAAGCTGAAGCAGAGTACGGTGGTTTTTATCAGGCTGTCGCTACTGGAATTTATCAAAACTATGACCTAGATGTTACCATACAACCAACAGGTCCTCAGAGCAATACCACCCAATTATTAATGGGAGGAGTAGTTGATTTAACTATGGGACAGGCTGTTGATGCTATTAAAGCAGTGCAACAAGGTATTCCCAAAATTACTTTAGCAAGTATCTTCCAAAAAGAAATACGAATTCTCTTGGCTCATCCAGGGGTAGGCAATGACTCTCTGGGACAATTAAAAGGTAAACCGATTTTTATTTCTCCTGGAGCCATCACCACCTATTGGCCCCTACTCAAGGCAAAATACGGTTTTACAGATGACCAGAAACGCCCCTACAACTTTAATGTTAGCCCTTTTTTAGTAGATAAAAATTCAGCTCAACAGGGAATTTTGACTTCTGAACCTTACCTTATAGAAAAGCAAGGAGGCTTTAAGCCCAATATATTATCCTTAGCAGATGCTGGTTATAATCCCTATGCTTTCACCATCGAAACCACCAAGAAACTCGTTGAAACTAACCCCGACCTGGTTCAGCGATTTGTTGATGCGTCAATCAAAGGATGGTATAGCTATCTAGAGAATCCCGAACCAGGCAATCAGCTGATAAAAAAAGATAATCCAGAGATGAACGATGACCTGATCGCCTATGGTCTGGATAAGCTTAAAGAGTATGGTATTATCATTTCTGGCGATGCTGAAAAACTTGGCATTGGGGCAATGACCGATGAACGCTGGGAAAGTTTGTTCAATGAGTTAGTTACCGTTGGGGTACTTGATGCCAAGACTGATTACAAACAAGCCTACACCTTAGCATTTGTCAATAAAGGAGTAAATTTTTATACATAAAGTTAGTTAACATTTTAGTTTATTAGTTACTTTTTAGTTACTTTAATTAAGTACCGAAATAACAGCTTATTAAAAAAAAAGTAAAATGCCGAATATATTATTTATAGACATGTTAACATCAAATTTATTAGATATTGTTATTAGACATTAATTTCTATCTAGTGATTGATAATTTAAACTATTAACGGATTGCTAATCACTGATTAGAGCTCTTGCAAAAGTAGTTTTATGATACTGTTTTTATAAATTTTTTTCCGCTGCTACCTGTTACCGACTTCTGCAAGAAGTCTATTGCTACTAACTGACAATAGATGAACCAAAAACCAGCTATTTCTCTTACCCATGTCAACAAAACTTTTGACAATGGTACTGTAGCGCTAAAAGACCTAAATCTCAACATCAATAAGTCTGAATTCATCAGTCTGGTAGGACCATCGGGATGTGGCAAGAGTACCCTGCTACGCATCATTGCTGGACTAAGCACTATGAGTTCGGGAAACATAGAATGGAGCGATCGCGGCCACCAAAACGAGATAGCTTTTGTCTTCCAAGAAGCAGCACTAATGCCTTGGGCAACGGTAATGGTAAATGTTCGTTTGCCTCTTAAATTAGCAAGGGTATCTAAAAAAGTGGCTGATAATGCTATTAAAGAAGCGCTCCAATTAGTTGGACTAGAAAGTTTTGCCCGATCCTATCCCCGTCAACTCTCCGGTGGCATGAAAATGCGAGTCTCTATTGCCAGAGCTCTTGTTACTTCTCCCAAGGTATTGCTGATGGATGAGCCCTTTGGAGCCTTGGATGATATCACTCGTACTAAGCTTAACCTGGAGTTACTTGATTTGTGGAGTAAGAAACACTGGACTGTCGTTTTTGTGACTCACAATATTTATGAAGCCGTATATCTATCCAATCGCGTGGTAGTAATGGCAGCTCGTCCAGGTCGAGTAGTGGCGGATATAACTATTGATGAACCATTACCACGTAAGGAACAGTTTCGTACATCATTAGTTTATACAAAATATTGTCGCAAGGTGGCTGAGCAGTTGTCAAAAGGGATGAATTATGAATAGAAATATTATGAATAGAAATATTACAGCTATATTAAACGCGATCTAAAAATTTTATGGAAAAAACCAAAGCCTTCGTTCTGGCAAAGCTAAAATTGAAACGTTTGCTATCTATCGATATTATAGCCCCTTTGGCAGTGGGAATCCTGGTGTTGATGGTGTGGGATATCTCTGTTCGAGTGACTAGTACGCCCTCCTATATATTACCAGGTCCTTTGCTGATTATCAAGGTATTAATTAGGGACTGGAACAGTTTATTTCAGCCATTGCTGATCACCATAAAAATCACTGTAGCTGCTTTTATAACAGCAGCAATTTCAGGATTGCTAATTGCCATGTTAATGGCTCAGAGTAAGTGGATTGAAAAAAGCTTATATCCCTATGCAGTAGTTTTGCAAACAATGCCTATTGCTGCGATCGCGCCTTTAATTATTATTTGGCTGAGGAACAATACCTTCGCTGCTTTGGTACTTTGTGCTTGGATTGTAGCATTCTTCCCGATTATTTCTAATACGACGTTTGGTTTAAATAGCATCGATTCCAACTTAAGTGACCTGTTCCGGCTTTACAAAGCATCTCGCTGGCAGACAATGCTGTATCTGCGATTACCAAGTGCTTTACCCTATTTTTTAGCTGCATTACGTATTAGTGGTGGATTAGCCTTAATCGGAGCAATAGTAGCTGAGTTTGTTGCCGGTACAGGCGGTGCTAATTCAGGAATTGCTTATCAAATGCTAATTGCTGGCTACAATCTCGAAATTCCCCGGATGTTTGCTGCTTTGTTTATGATTAGTAGTCTAGGTATCTTGATTTTTGTACTCTTGACCACCTTATCCAACTTGGTTCTGGGGCAATGGCATGAAAGTTCTCTCACCAGAGATAATTGATTTGATAATTAATAGTAAAGCAGCTCTTAAGATTAATTTTTTATATGATTCGATTTCGATATAAGCGAAAGTCTCAATCAAGATCAGGAAAAAAATCTAGATGTACCTCACGCTAACTAGGAAATCCGATATCCGTTTTCATTTCCTATAGCTGAAGTTACCTTTTGGTGATTGATTTTATTGTTACTTGTAATAAATAACTATATATAGTTATTGATGTATTGTAATTGCTTAACTCCTGTGATTAACTGCCGATTGTTAATTTCCGGAGCCACTTCAGCAATAGTCGGGACCTGGTTAGCGATCGCTTTAGCATCTCCCCAAACTAACGTCTTAGTTGACACTCCCTGCTCGCGCATAGACGGGGAGTGTCAACTAAGACATTAGTTTGTTGGTAAAGGGGTTGCTATGGGACGTCGCTCAATGACCTGGTCGATTAAACCATAGTCCTTAGCCTCAGTCGCTGACATAAAGAAATCCCGCTCGGTATCCTCCTGAATCTTTTCCAGTGGCTGACCGGTATGTTCTGCTAAATAATTGTTTAGCTGCTGCTTGTGGTACAGGATTTCTTTTGCTTGGATTTCTATATCGCTTGCCTGTCCCTGTGCTCCTCCCAGTGGCTGATGAATCATAATCCGGGAGTGGGGCAAGCTCATGCGTTTACCCTTAGCACCAGCACTGAGTAAGAAAGCCCCCATACTAGCTGCTAGTCCAACACAGATAGTGCAGACGTCCGGAGCAACTTGATTCATCGTATCGAAAATGCCCATGCCCGCAGTCACTGAACCGCCGGGAGAGTTGATGTACAGGTAAATATCTTTTTCCTGGTCATCGGCTTCTAGAAAGAGTAATTGGGCAACCACTAAGTTAGCTAAGTCAGAATCAACCTGTTGTCCGAGGAATACAATGCGCTCTCGCAACAAACGAGAGTAAATATCAAAGGCACGTTCGCCACGACCGGATTGCTCGATAACTGTAGGAATCATAAAAAATAAGCGTGAAATTTGCAAACCCCGTGTATGGGCGACTGGGGAGGAAAAACAAAGGAAAAGGGCGGTTAAAACCGTCTTAGATCAATGTGGGGAGAACAGATGCAGTTCATACCCGTTCCTGTTAACAGCCTCAAGCCCCTATCGAAGCATAACCTCATGTTTGCCTCGCGGCTTGTTATCGGTTGGTCAGCTATGTTGCATGACTAGGCTAGGGAGTCCTGTCTAGACAAGAGTGGGGTGCTGACTTAAGGTGGCTGGTAGATTGGTTTTCCTTTACATTGTAGCGACTAGCAAACTCTTGCTTTGGTTCTAATCTCGGCTACCCCTAATCTATTAAATTACACAGAATGACTTAGGAGCAACCCTTTGCACTGTGCCAGTCACTGAGGCGGAACATATAACTTGGCACTTATATGGTTGCTTAAATAAACTGGTAGAGTTAATTACCTTCACGGGTGTATCAATTTTTATAAAGTTCGTATCTCAGTCAAGTAGCATCGCTTTCGATTGTTTCACCAAGACTATATATTAGGAATGAGGAGTGTGGCTCGTGTTTAAGAAAGTTTTTCAGGCATTTACCATTACAATATTGCTCAACTTACTAGTCTATATTAGTCCACCAGATCCTCAACAGTCTGATGCTGTACCGCCGTCACGGTCAACCCCAAAAGTGTTCTTAAGTTTACGGTAGCACCACCAGACATGATTGATTAGTCGTTAGTCATTAAACCTTCGATGTCTTAATTGGTTCCATCTATGGATGGAACTAACAGACTTGTAGACTAATGACTCAATCATCCAAGGGCAATCGGAGTGATGGAATAAGTTAAGGGCTAGGAACACCCAAGATAACTAAGGAATTGTGAATCCCATTTAACTAACTCAATAGCAATGGCGGTTAGTCACCAATTTATCCTATCATTCCAGATGTCCAATTCCACACCCACCCATTGCCGAGCCATGAAATTTAGTCTTTTAATAGAACACCTGGGTAGTACAGCGTCTTTGTGCCATAGCCTGAATAGCGATACAGAGCTTAACCCTGAAATTACCGGAGTTGCTCCCATCGATCAAGCCACCCCAGGCACTCTCAGTTATATTGAAGGACCCAAGTTTGCCCACATGGTAGAAAAAACCCAGGCGAGTGCATTAATTTTGTCCCTGGATGAAGCATTACAGGCAAAAGCGACAGAAAGAGGTATTGCTTGGGTAGGGACATCTGAACCGAGATTACTATTTGCTCATGCGATCGCATGTTTCTATCAACCCTTTCAACCAGCACCAGTCATCCATCCCACTGCAGTGATTGACCCAGATGCTCAGTTAGGAACAGATGTCTATATTGGACCTTTCGTCATAATTTCAGCAGGGGTAAAGATTGGCAATCAGGTCTGTATTCATCCTAATGTAGTACTATATCCTGAAGTAGAAATAGGCGATCGCACTGTTCTACATGCCAACTGCACTATTCATGAACGGAGCCGCATTGGTAACGATTGTGTGATTCATAGTGGTGCAGTCATTGGTGCTGAAGGGTTTGGCTTTGTGCCAACCCCCCAAGGGTGGTATAAAATGCAACAATCTGGCTACACGGTCTTAGAAGATGGGGTCGAAGTTGGCTGTAACAGCACCATTGACCGTCCAGCGGTTGGGGAAACCCGGATTGGACGTAACACTAAATTAGATAATTTGGTACATATTGGTCATGGCTCCGAGGTGGGACAAAACTGTGCCTTGGCAGCCCAAGTTGGATTATCTGGAGGAGTCAAAGTAGGTAATCAAGTGTTGCTGGTGGGTCAGGTAGGAATTGCGAATCAAGTGAAAGTTGGGGATGGAGCAATTATGA
>NZ_JAAHGN010000020.1:0-12307 GCF_010672485.1 Moorena sp. SIO2C4
TCAAATTTTCAAGGGCTAAAGATAATCCAACCCTTGTCAATCTAGTCGAAGCTGGAGACTTACCTGGCTATCTATGGAATCAAGGCTGGTTTAAAGGAGTTGCCCCCTAATGATTGATAAGCTAATTTTTCTGCTAGAAGAACCGTAAGCATTCAGCGGTCAGCTGTCAGCCGTCAGCTTATTTTTCAAGTAGCGTGCGCTATGAGCATAAACTGTTCCCGTAGCGTGACCACAGGCCTTTAGCCGTTCGCGTAGCGTGCGCGTAGCGCATTAGCTTTTAGCTGATAGCTGATAGCTGAATGCTTACTCTAACAGTAATAAGGTTATCTCTTAATAAGAGTAGTAAATTACTTCGATAATGACTAATGATACCCCACAGGGCTACCATCTACAAGCGTCTGCGAATTGCTTCTACAATGTTTCGGGTTCGGTGAAGATTCATTAACAAGGCTAGGGTCAATTTTACCGGTAAAAATGCCCAGCTTAATGCTAACATCAAGGGGTTGGGTTTCATCGAAGCATAGGAGTAACCATGGTTGAGCATGTTAGTATAGGTTACTTGCTGGCAAATATGAATCTCTGTGACGGAAAGTCCGCCACGCCGCCATTTTCCAGTGGTATTGGGGTCAATCCCCCGACTTTTTGGTGTAATTTGCTTATGGGATGAGACACCACCTTCATTTTGAGGAACATCCAACATTTTAGGTTGGAACTCCAGACCCAGAAACTGGCAAATCTGTTCCAGGGTCTGTTCTGGATTTGTTACCAAATCTTCAAATCTCACCGTACGACATCGCGGATGATTGGCAAATTTTTCAGCAGCGTTAATCGAGGCATTCCAAAGTTTTGAGATGGTAAAGGGATGATAATTGCACCAAGACCGGAAGACTTCTCGATAGGGAATATTCTTGGCACCCAGGAATTTGATTCGCCACTTATATTTTTGTGACAGCAGTACGTCTCGGGGGTCACGAACCATATTAATAATCCGGCTTTCGGGATAAAGTTCGAGGATTTCAGCCATGTATAAGACATTGCGCGGAGTTTGTTCACAAGGAATCTTCTTACCGTTGTTGGCAGCTTTGTATTCCAGAAATACCTTAAAGACATCCCCAGAGGTTAGTCTTGACTCCGGAAGCTGGGAAATAATTACTTTGGCTTCTTCACTAAAATGACTGGGATCCCCTGGACGCAGAACATCACTATGCTGAATTGATAAGAGGCGAGCGGCTAGCTGTTCTGCTTCTGCCTGAGTCAGGTAAGAGTCCCGATGCTGCTCGGACCATAACTGCCCAAAAAAATGGAGTTCCTCAAAGGTGAAAACCTCTGAATTTAATCCCAAGATTAGACCCATCAGAGTAGTTCCACTACGGGAGTTTCCCACTACAAATATCTGTTCCACTCTGGGTTGATGATCAATCATGATGGGCTGATGGGGTGATAGGGTGATGGGGGAATTGCCAACAGTATGATGATAAGTATATCAGCACTAAGGATTCAGCATAGCAAAAAAATCCTTGTCTTTTTTTGATACTGTTCTCTTTTGCATTTTGCCTTTTTCCTTAAAAAGTGGTGCGTTACGGGGCTACTGGCTACAAAGTTGAATATGATGGTAATGCCGCCCCTAACGCACCCTACTCCTTTTGCCTGTTCCCGATTCCCGATTCCCGATTCCCGATTCCCGATTCCCGATTCCCTACTCCCTATTCCCTACTCCCTACTCCCTATTCTCTTGTTGAACAGACCAGGAATTAACTACTAGTCCAGCCAGTAACCAAAAATAAAAACTAAAGGGTCGCAGTTTAAATGTCCGTTCCACAAAGGTGTACAAAAAAGAAACAATAATTATAGTACAAAGCATCACTCCAAGGGATTTGTATTCCAGGGATGAAGAGGATTTAATTAGAGATTGAGAGGTTTGGTAAAGCCGTAGCAAGATTAGCCAAAAAATCCCCAAACCAACAATTCCAAAATATCCCAGGAAGGCAAACCAGTAGGCATCTTCTAGGAGTTCCACATGCCAGGATAAATGCCGTTGTTCATCTGGGGAGAGAATCACCGAATTTTCTATTCCTCTTTGTAAGGCTCCAGGCTCTGGACCAAAGCCAAACCAGCCTCCTGAATTCATTAAACCATTAACAATAGTCTTGGCTGCCCAACCCCGCTGAGCTTCTAAGTTGTGTTGCCAGTAATCTGGAGAAAAAATCGAGAAGAAATAGGAAGTCAGATCAGGTATTTCACCGTCTTCAGACACTGAAGCTGCTGATGTTTGAAGATTCAATAATGGGGAAATCAATACTACAGTTATCAAAAGTGCTGTAGCAAACCAGAGGATGAGGGCAGTATCTCTTTTTCTGTTGAGATGAATTAAGACTAGAATAGGAATTAGTAGCGATATCATCAGTCCAGCTCGCTTTTTGGAAGCAAAGTTAGCGAAATAGAGCACTAAAATACTAGCGGAGTCTTTGAAAGTGGGAATAATATGACTAGAGTTGGTGTAGACATGGCTAATAAATACTGAAATTGCTAACATCAGGAATCCTGAGAGGATGGCACTGTCGCCAAAGGTGCCAATGCTGGCATTTTTGGCAGCCATTGTGCCGGAGTGGATGACTTGCCTGGTGAATAGTTTCTGACTGATGCTGGCGGGTAAGAAGTATTGGATGGAGGCTATACCTGCCTGGATTAAACTGGCTAGTCTAATACTTTTTAATAAGGTGGCAAGCTGTTCGATAGAAATGTCAATATTAACAACAGTATAGTAAACGGAGATATACCGAAAATTAGTGCGTAAGTTTTTTATGCTGCCTGGAATTCCAGCATGGTTAACCACAATGGAAATCATGCTAGCAATGAAAAAGGCAATAATTAGGATATCTAGGGGGGTTTTTCGTATACCTTTACCAGAGGATAGCCGCAGGTAAATTACCCTTACCATTAGGATGTAAAGGATAATTTCGGGAACAAAACGTATTAAGGCGATTAACGGTGAGGGTAAGGGCAGCCAGTTGAGAACAAAGTCTTCAAAGGGTTGGTAGATGGTGAGGGTTAAAATTATAGCAAATGGTAGTTGCCCTGTTTGCATCGCCCATCTATACCAGGCAATTATTTTGTTCATTGTTGGAAGTTGAAAGTAGGGAGTCGGGAGTAGGGAGTCGGGAGTCGGGAGTCGGGAGTCGGGAGTCGGGAGTCGGGAGTCGGGAGTGGAAAGTGGAAAATTTTCTAAATGCCTGTTCCTTTATGATTTTATTCAGTGGTATTGTAACTAAGTTAGAAATTATGCCTACATCTAAGCTACAGCGGTTTTCATATTAGTGGAGTACACACACGGATTTTTTGCCTGTTCCCTATTCCCTATTCCCTATTCCCTATTCCCTATTCCCTATTCCCTATTCCCTATTCCCTATTCCCTGTTCCCTGTTTCCGGTGCTATAAGCTATGTCTGTTGCTTTAATTGCCCATTACCTTGGTCCTCGCTTAGGCATTGGGCAGTATCTAAATCGATTACTACCACCTCTAGTTGAGGAACTGATCAGCCGAGGCACTAAGGTGAAAATCTTGGCTTCTCCGAATGCGTTTGAGAATACCCCTACCCTACAGGAGTTGGCAGATAGTGTTAATATCCTACCACCGCTGGATTACTCCCCAGCTAAGCGGTATGGTTGGGTGGCGACTCGCTTTAATGGGTATTGTGCTCAAGCAGGAGTAGAGGCTCTTGTCTGGCTATCTAACCCGATCGTTCTGCCGTGGCATCCACCTACTATTGCAGTGCTTCATGATGTGAATGAATGGAAAGCGGCTAATAAGTATGGCGATCGCATAAAAACGGCTTTGCGATCGCTAATTTACCTGGATGCCTCGATTCGTTTTGCCCAGCAGATTATAGTCGTCAGCAAAGCTACCGAGAATGACCTGCTACACTTTCGCCCTAACCCAAGGCTTCAACAGAAGCTGAAAACTATTCCCAATGGAGTAGACTCAGCCCTAGCTAAGTTACCGACCGTCTCAATTCCTGCTCCCACTGGTCCATTCTTGTTATCCGTAGGTCGGATCGATCCAGCTGCTAAGCGTTTACCGGAAGCTGTGGCATTAACCACTCAACTCAGAGAGCTCAGTGGTGAACCTTGGGAATTGCATTTAGTGGGAGGGATGAATACTTCCACCCAAGCTAGCGGTGAAGCATTCCTCAAGTCAATTGAGAGCTTGCCTTGGGTTCAGTATCATGGCCACATAAGCGATCGCATTCTGGCTCAATGGTATCGAGAGGCAACAGCGGTAGTGTTTCTATCTGACCGGGAGGGATTTGGACTACCGATTGCCGAAGCCGCATCATTTGGTCGCTTTGTGGTGGTATCTCAAGGGAATCAAGCTGGTTTGGAAGCGGGGGGGTCTTCCATCATTACCGTTGACCCTGATCAGCCCAGGGAGGCAGCCGAGAAGGTAATGGGTGGCTTGAAAGAAAAACAATTAGCTGAGATTAGTAGNGGGCTCATTCTCAACTATTAAACTCTATTGAGAATCAAGTTCTACGAGATTATAGGGGTTTCGAGCCACGATCAACCGATATCCAGCCAATGCACATTATGGGCAATTTTTTCTTGCGCTTACCCTGTTCTTTTATCCTAACTATACTCGTTCACCAGATGTTATGGCCTTTGCCTGAATAGCCTTGTTCGCTAGACTCTTTGGTTTGCTTTTCTAACTCTTCAGCTAATTTGGCAAATTTTTTCATTTCATCAATTAATGCTGCTGCTCCACTATTTTGGGTTTTTGATTCTTGGTAAATCGACGTTTATCCTAATAATTTTATGTACATTAGTTATTTACCTGAGTCGCACGGATGAGTTTATATATGAGTAACTCTATAAAATTTGCTCTATTATTTTTATATTTCGTCGGACAATAAATGAATCCGGATTAAGTCTGGTGGTTGACTATGAAGGTATTGCTAACTAAATAGGCAAGATTGTCAAGTTTTTGATTACTATAGCAATAAGCATAATGGTTCGGACTTGCTCGGATTTTAAAATTGACAATCAACAATAGTTAATGAACAATGGTCAATTTTAAAGTAACCAATGACTAATAATACCTATACACACTATACACACTATACACACTATACACACTATACTTTGTACCTATGGCAACGGAAATCGAACGCAAATTTCTAGTAAAAGGCGAAGAGTGGCGGAAACTAGGCACTGGTAGTGTTTATCGCCAAGGTTACATTCGTACAACCAACCGCACTACTGTCCGGGTGCGCCTGGTGGGAGATCAAGGATATCTTACTATCAAAAGTCCAAAGGTGGGTTTTTCTAGAAAAGAGTATGAGTATCCTATCCCAGGCTCGGATGCTCAAGAAATGCTCGATACTTTGTGCCAGGGTCCCCTAATTGAGAAAACTCGTTATAAAATTGAACACGCTGGCTTGATTTGGGAAGTGGATGAGTTTGCTGGGGATAATCAAGGATTAATTTTGGCAGAAGTTGAACTAACTGATGAAAATCAGCATATTGAACTACCAGAATGGATTGGAATTGAAGTATCTGATGATCCGAGATACTTCAACTCCAATTTAGTTCAGCATCCCTATAGTCAATGGTTACACAGAATCTAGGCTATAGGGTGTGGGGTGTGGGGTATGGAACAGAATTTGGATTTATATATCAGGAGTTGTTTTAATCAGCGGCTTCCGGTAGTGCTGGCAGATGCTCTACTAATTGCTCAAGAGATTCTACATCAATGGCCACATCCATTAACTGTTCTAACTTTTCGACACTCAACCCCTTAACACGAGCTTGAATCTCAGGGGATAGGTCTCCAAAGCGCCTGTGAAGCAATCGTAGTAGCAGTCGCTCAGCTCCTTCCTGACGACCTTCTTGACGACCTTCTAAAATACCTTCCTGACGACCTTGCTTAATTCCCAACCTTTCGATACTCGTGACATACTTCATGTTGACCTCCTGTTCGTACTGGTTAAGTTCTTCACTAAAGGCTTGTTCTAGTCCTTCAGGTAAGTGCATTACCAAAATTATTGGGTTTAAAGCCTCGTGGTTCTAGGACGGCTTTTCTTTTAGACTTCGTATTGAAAGTTTGCACGCTAGTGTGCTATTGTAAAAGTATAAGCAATAAACTTTTGTACCAGCTAGATACTATCTAAACATAAGTAGGCAACGTAAAAAATATGTAGAGCTTACATATTGCGTAATTGGGTCTAACGACTTAAATGTCTATGAAAAATTTAGATAAAAAAGTATCTAGTTAAATAGATAAAGAAAGCGATGCAGCGCGGTATTGGGGGTCTCCACCATGAGCGACTGCATCAAGACAAGGTACGGTGGGGCACACCGAAACCTAGGTCATAGACCAAATACGCTTGTGGAGAGGAGACCTCTATTTTTCCTGGCTCCGGCCTGGTTAAACAAGTCACCCCGTGGAAGCAAGAATCCCCGTCCTTCCAGGGCGGGGAGTGTCAACCAGTCGATGAAGTGATATAAGTTTAGGATGTCTTGTCCGCTGCTGGGTTAATCATTAATTTTCTCTAGTTCGGCTGATTAATCTAATTAATCACCAAACCCTGTTTCCCTGCTCTGAAAATATCTCTTTCGTAGGTAAAAATGGGGGCGGTGGGACTTGAACCCACACGACCGTTTAAGGTCAACGGATTTTCATTCTCCCGTAGCTTTCGCTACTGCCATAGCTGGCTCTTGAGAATTGGACTCTCCCTTTACCCTCGGCTTAACGTTAGGGTAGCTCCCGTCGAGTCTCTGCACCTTCCGAGAGGTTTTCCCGGCTTGGCTCAGGATTGCCTTATCTGTTACCAGACTTAGGTTTCCCTGAATTTGAGAGCATTCACATGACAGATTTCTCTATCAGTGCTCAATTTCCTTAAGTCCGTAGCGTCTACCATTCCGCCACGCCCCCTGGTTGAGTTAGATAGCTGTGGGTTTGTCTTTACCCATCAACCTCTGTGATTTCACTGTTTTCTATTTAAACATGAACTGGGTCTACTATGCAAGTATACTGTTGTTGAAATTTTCAAGAGGGGGCAAACTCTGGCTTTGGGGCAACACAGGGCAGCATGTTCGACCTAAGGTAGTATAGTAGGGTTGAGCGATTGACCTTGGCCTTTGGGCCACGCTAAGCGAATGGTCACGCTACGCGATGCTCCGTAGGAGCTGCTAAAAGCGATTGACCGTAGGTCACGCTACGCGATCGCATTTTTGTCTTCTGTGTCCTAAACCAAAATTCTATGATTACTGCGATACTGTACCTGTCTTTGGCAGGAGCCTACTTATTGGTATTCCCTCTCGCCATCTATCTTTACCTACAGAAACGGTGGTACGTTGTTAGCTCCTTCGAGCGAGGCTTCATGTACTTCCTGGTCTTCTTATTCTTTCCAGGTTTATTACTCTTCAGTCCAATCTTAAACCTCCGCCCCAAGCGGCGTCAGCCACAAGGGTAAGTTAGTTACTTAAGCGATCATTAGTAATTCATGCGACGAATTGACGCGATTGGAATTGCCCTTGGTATCTTTGCTGCTGGCGGCATAGCCTACTTGATCTTTCAGCTGGCTGGGTACGATCAAATTAAAGCCGGGATTTGGAGTCAAGTCCTCTTGGTTGGGGGGTTATTTGGGTGGGTGCTAACCTACTTGTTTCGAGCCCTGACCCAAACCATGACCTATAACCAGCAGGTGAAAGAGTATAAAGATGCTGTCCTGCAAAAGCGGCTCGAAGAAATGACACCAGAAGAACTTGCCCAACTCCAAGCAGAGGTGGAACAGGAAAAGCGTTTGACTAAGGCAGAGGGCGATTCCTCTATATCCCCTCTTAAGCAGGAGGGGCAGGGGCAAAACTAGATGACGAATGACCAATGACAAAAATTTCCGATTGCTTCGGATCCCTGAGATCTAACTCCCAGTGTGCTCTGATTCCTTTTATTACCGCTGGGGATCCCGATTTAGAAACCACAGCCAAAGCCTTGCGGGTACTCGACCAATCTGGTGCTGACATCATTGAACTGGGAGTACCCTATTCCGATCCTTTGGCCGATGGTCCAACTATCCATGCTGCTGCTACTAGAGCATTACAAAAAGGTGTGCAGTTGGATGATGTTCTGGCAATGGTAAAGGAGGTTAGCCCAGAGTTACAAGCGCCAATTGTCTTATTTACCTACTACAATCCCATTCTCAACCGAGGGATTAATTCGTTTTTAGAGCAGATTGCTCAAGTGGGGGCGAAAGGGTTAGTGGTGCCTGATTTACCCCTCGAAGAAGCTGAAATTTTGCTGAAACCCGCAGCAGAGCTTGGGATTGAAGTGATATTGTTAGTGGCACCAACTTCACCAACAGAACGGATTGAAGCGATCGCTAAACAGTCTCAAGGCTTTATTTACTTAGTCAGTGTTACCGGTGTCACCGGGATGAGAACTCAGCTGCAATCACGGGTAAAAGACTTACTCAATCAGATGCGTGATGTAACCGATAAGCCGATCGGGGTTGGCTTTGGTATCTCCGAGCCAGAACAGGCTAAGCAGGTCAAAGATTGGGGAGCAGATGCCGTGATTGTAGGTAGCGCTATAGTAAAGCGTTTGGCAGATGGGACGCCATCAGAAGGGTTGTCAGCCATTGGAGACTTTTGCCAAAGCCTGAAATTAGCGATTACAGAGTGAAGCCATGGTTACTCAGGCTTGGCATTTACTGTCTAGGATACCGATCACAAACTACTGATCGGATTAATCCTTCGTATTTAGATTCTGTTTGATATCCAGATACATTCTCGGATTGAAATTCTTTCTGGGATTTATGGATTTCGTTTCCAAACACTGTTACGTAACTCCCAAAGCTGAAAGCCCCGCGTTTTTAAACCGGGGATGAAAGCTCATAGCGACTTTAGTCGCCGTGAAAAAAAACTTGGTGAGGACTTGACAGATTATGCTAGGCGTGTTAGCACAACAATATATCAAAAGAGATCGAAATTCGTTCGCGTAGCGTGATCGAAGGTCAATGATTATTATTGAGTTCAAAGCATATGGTAACCCTCATCAGTATCTAGCTATTGACGAGGCTATTCGGACGGTTAAATTTATTCGCAATAGCTGCATTCGTCTGTGGATTGATAACAAAGGGACAGGGAAATATGACCTCAGCAAGTACAGTAAAGTACTGGCTAAAGAGTTTTCCTTTGCTAATGAATTAAACTCAACGGCTCGACAGGCTGCGGCTGAAAGAGCATGGTCATCGATTTCTCGCTTTTTTGAGAATTGCAAGAAAAAAGTTCCTGGGAAGAAAGGTTTTCCGAAATTCCAAAATCATTGTAGATCGGTTGAATACAAGCAGTCAGGATGGAAGTTATCCCCTGACAAAAAGTCGTTCGCGAAGCGTCGGCTTTGCCGAATCACCTTCAGTGACAAAAAAGGAATCGGAAAGCTAAAGCTCAAGGGTACATGGGATTTGTGGCGCTTCGACAAGAATCAAATCAAGCGAGTTCGCATAGTAAAAAGAGCTGATGGCTACTACATTCAGTTTTGCGTTTCTGTTGACGTAAAAGAACAATTAGAACCGGCTGATGCCACTTTGGGATTGGATGTAGGGCTAAAAGAATTATACACCGATTCTAGAGGAAATACCGAACCTAATCCCCGTTTTTATAGAGCCGGTGAAAAGCGCTTAAAGTTTTATCAACGCCGAGTTTATCGGAAAAAGAAAGGCTCATCCAACCGAAAAAAAGCCATTAATAAATTAGCTAGGCAGCACCTCAAAATAAGTAGGCAACGTGAAGAACATGCCAAGAGACTGGCACGTTGCGTAATCCGGTCTAACGACCTGGTCGCCTATGAAGATTTGAGAGTCAAGAATCTAGTCAAAAATCACTGTCTAGCTAAATCTATTAATGACGCTGGTTGGTATCAATTTAGGAAATGGTTGGAGCATTTTGGTCAGAAGTTTGGCAGAGTCACTGTTGCAGTGAATCCTGCTTATACAAGCCAAAACTGCTCAGAATGCGGCGAGGTAGTAAAAAAGTCACTATCAACCAGAACCCACGTCTGCGAATGTGGCTGTGAACTAGACCGTGACCACAACGCCGCGATCAATATTTTAAAGAGAGCCTTGGGTACGGTGGGGCACACCGGAACCTGGATCATAGATCCCAACGCTTCGGGAGATCTGACCTCTACTGTTCTTGGTTCCGGCCAGGTTCAGCAAGTCGGGTCGTTGAGCGAAGAATCCCCGCGTCTAATGACCGGGGAGTGTCAAGAAATCCTCTTTCATACTGATAACTGTCCAACCACGAGCGTCGGCCTCCCGGAGAGCATTCTCGGCACCTGTATCGTATACATATTCCCGGGGATCATCGTGGTGGTAGCCCAAAATACCTCCTTTTCCCTACGAGGATTTTAGGCTGGTGATCGGGTGATCGGGTGATCGGGTGATCGGGTGATGGGGTAATGGGGACAGAGTTATATCAGCAGCACCAGTTATATCACCGTCTCAGTCCCCAGTCCCTTTTTCCCCTTTACCCTTTACCCTTTACTTAGACAAACTCTCCAACCGAGCTTCCACCATCATTCGCACCACATCCGGCATTTTGTATTGGGCTTGCCAGCCTAACTTATCCCTTGCCTTAGCTGGGTTAGATTTCCCTAAAGCCAAATCAGTCGGTCGGAATAAGTTGCTATCGGTCACCACATGCTCTTGCCAGTCCAAGTCAACTGTAGCAAACGCCGTTGCCACGAAATCTTCTAATTTATAACTCTCCCCTGTCGCTATTACATAATCATCTGGCTGGTCTTGCTGTAGCATTAAATACATTCCTTCAACATATTCAGGAGCCCAACCCCAGTCACGCTGAATTGCCATATTGCCCAAACGAAGCTTCTCTTGACTACCGTTAGCAATCCGACAAGCAGCACTAACAATTTTTTGGGTCACAAATCGTTCTGGTCGTAGGGGAGACTCATGATTAAATAAAATACCAGAGCAGGCAAATAACCCATAGGCTTCACGGTAGTTAGCTACTTCCCAAAACGCTGCTGCTTTAGCAACACCATAGGGACTTCTGGGACGAAAGGGAGTCTGTTCATCAGCGGCTTTGTCTCCAGTATCCCCAAAGCACTCACTAGAACTAGCATTATAGAGTTTAATGGGAGCACCAGTAAAGCGAATTGCCTCTAGTAAATTAATCGTGCCAGTCGCTATGCTTTCTAGGGTTTCTACCGGTTGTCCAAAAGACAAACCCACTGAACTTTGCCCAGCCAAGTTGTAAACTTCATAGGGTTGGAATTTTGTCAGCACTTGCAATACACTACGAAAATCCGTCAGTGTCATTGATTCCAACTTAACTTGGTCTCGGATACCCAAATACACCAAGTTCCTAAAGGAGGACATTTGAGCATCCCGTGATGTGCCACAGACAGTATAGCCTTTGTCTAAGAGCAATTTTGCTAAATAGGCTCCATCCTGACCAGATACTCCACAAACCAGTGCCTTTTTCATTAACTTTTCTCAGGAAATAAACGATTCATGTCATGTTAATATTAACTATCCATGTTAGATATCATGAATCGAAGTGTACACTATAATAAAGAACAATAATGCTAATTGATAGCCCTGAGCGACAGTCTTTTAAATTTAGTTAATTATCCTAGATTGTCGATAATTATGGCTAAGGCTAAGTTGTTTAGGGATATAAATAGGGATAGATATAAATAGAGATAAAAATTAACGTTACGTTCGTCAAACTATAAACCGGAGGCAAGAGCTAAAAAAAAATAGAGATAATTAAGTTGATTACCTAGGTGAATTACCCCATAACTTCAAACATCACTTATAATTATTTTGATTATAACTATTGTAAAACTATTTTGTTGATACTGTTTTCGTAAATTTTTATTTACTGTAACCTTTTCCCGACAACGGCGACAAATTATCTTGTGTTATTAAATAACTTTGGTTCTATTTTAAATCGTCACAAAAAAAAATAATACCCCCTTCTGTCTTGATGAATGGCAAGCTACTAGTCAAGTATAACCTGCTGACTTAGAGTTGGCAAAGGGGAACAGATTGGTGTCAGTGCTATTATGTGGGTATTAAGAATTAAGTATGACTAATTACTTATAGCAGCAGTTGGTCAGATGGGGAACTTTCCAGCTACGAGTATCCTCTAAGTAGAACAAACCGATATAGCGCTTTTTCTCCTCATGAGGTACACATATTTTTTTCCCTCTTCCCTGCTCCCTGCTCCCTGCTCCCTGCTCCCTGCTCCCTGCTCCCTGCTCCCTGCTCCCTGCTCCCTGCTCCCTG
>NZ_JAAHGN010000200.1:0-8967 GCF_010672485.1 Moorena sp. SIO2C4
TCTGGTGCGAAAAAACTAGGCCAACCTGTCCCAGAATCATATTTGGTATCAGAGTTAAATAGCTCTGTTCCGCAACAGATACATTTGTAGATACCCTTGTCCTTATTGTTCCAGTATTCTCCAGTGAAGGCTCTTTCCGTTCCCTTCTGTCTGGTGACTTTAAACTGTTCCGGTGTTAGCTGCTCTTTCCACTGTGCTTCAGTCTTTTGTACTTTACTAACCATGGCTGAATCCTTGTAATAGTGTTTTGATGATACGTGGGAGGTGAGAGATCACCAATAGGGTAATCTGGTCTTTTTTAAAAAAAAGACACGTTTTGATACTTAACTTAACATTTTCTGGCACACAGGAGATGGGAAGTTTGGGAAGTTTGGGAAGTTTGGGGCGTGTGGGGAGATGGGCAGGGTTTGATCAAGGGTAATTATTCAAAGGTAGGCGTTGCTGAATTAAGGAATGAATGGGCGATCATCTGGTTTTATTAAAGCCCCCTAAATCCCCCAATTTTGGGGGACTTTGGGAGTTTTGTTCCCCCCAGCGAGGGATTGCTCGCTGGGGGGCTAGGCCGTGTTTTCAAAGTTTTCCGCAAGATTTAGATCCCCCCCAACCCCCCGCGCGGAAGGGGGGAGCCATTCTCAAAGTCCCCCTTTTTTAAGGGGGATTTAGGGGGATCTCCGAGTTTGAAAACACGCCCTAGGGGGGCGAAACCATACCCAGAATCAGCAACGCCCAAAGGTAAGTATTCGCCCATGAGATGAGTGGTCAGGCAACCCTTCCGTGTCTGCCACAGCTAATATCATGTCAGGATAATTACCCTTAATAAAAATCTCCCCCATCTCCCCATCTCCCCACACCTCCCACCCTCCCCACCCTCCCCGCGCCCGGGCCCCAAAATTGATGGATATTCAACCGGACTTGATATAAACCTCACTCTTCCTGGGGATACTCATCCCACAGTTTCGTTACTTGCCGTATGCTCTGGTAATTACCATTGCCAACAATCAAGTGATCCAATACCGGAATACATAAGAGTTGACCTACCTGTAATAACCGTTCCGTTAGAGTAATATCTTGAAAACTTGGGTCAACACTCCCAGTGGGATGATTGTGAGCCACAATTACCTGTGTTGCTCCTTGGCGCAGCACTTCTCGGAAAATATCCCGGGGATTAGCAATGGTTTCTGTTGCTGTACCAACAGTAATAATCTGAGTACCCAACAAATGATTCTTAACATCAAGTAGCAACACAGCAAATCGTTCATGATTTTGCCACATTAAGTCATGACTCAAAGACGCTGCTGCTGAGGCTGGACTATCAATAATTACACCTTCTGTAGGTCGAGACAGAAATGCCCGTTTGCCCAGCTCCACTGCGGCTAAAATCGTTGTGGCTTTCGCTAGTCCAACACCATGAATTTGGGTCAATTCTTGAGCTTTAATATTCCGCAACACAGCCATTGGGTCTCGCTGGTCTTTGGCAAGTTCCTGTAAAATCAACTGTCCTAAACCCATGGCAGAAAGCTTTCCTTTGCCTTGACCTGTACCTAAAAGAATTGCTAGCAGTTCCGCTGTCGCCAGATTTTTAGCTCCTAGAGCAACTAATCGCTCACGAGGACGTTCACTGATGGGAAGATCAGCAATTCTCAGGCAATATGTCATAGATGTACACTGATCAAGACTGAAGGGATTTATTTTTAGTTATCCCGTTTTGAGCTAAGAAAGCTAGATTCGATTGGGAATATGCTGATTATCCCAATAATCAAGATGGGGAGATGGGACGATGGGGAAATGGGGAAATGGGGAAATGGGGAAATGGGGAGATGGGGAGATGGGGAGATGGGGAGATGGGGAGATGGAGAAATTAGGTGTAAACAAACACAGATGACTAGCACAATTTCATAATACTGTCGTGCCAAATTGACGATTTTGCCAAATCTTTACATAACGGATTTTCTTTAGTGCATAAATATTTGAACAAAACCAAGAAGGTTTAGTGCTGGATTGTCTAGGAAGGTTATCCCTTGATTAGCGGACTTTTCGGCAACACCAATTACCTACCAAAAACGAAAATCCGAGAAATTCTAATCATATTGACTGACTTAATACCTCAAAGCGCGTAGTGGCTATGTTACAGTAATTAATAATTTACAATCAACATATAAAGATTTTCCCTAGACTGCCTCAGAATTAAGTAAAATTTTGATGAATTTATCACAATCCTAGTCCCAATCACTAGGATTAGCTGAGATGATGTCAAATCGAAAGCATATAGACATCTACCAAATTAACTATGTCAAATCAACTATTCAATATTTCAAACCTTAACGGCAGAATTGGGTTCTCTATTAATGGTGTTACGTTAGGTGACCGCTCCGGTTTCTCAGTCAGCAGCGCTGGAGATATCAACGGTGATGGCAATCATGATCTGATCATCGGAGCCCCAGGTGCTGATCCCAATGGCCTTTTTTCAGGTACAAGCTATGTAGTCTTCGGTGGTCCAGATGTAGGTACTACCGGTACCATTGAACTCGCTGACCTAGACGGTACTAACGGTTTTGTTATTGCCGGTCTTAATTCAACTGGATTCTTAGGCTTTTCGGTTAGCAGTGGTGGAGATATCAATGGTGATGGTACGAATGACCTACTGGTAAGTGCTCCTGGTGCTGGTGCCAACAACAATGGCGTTAGCTATGTAGTATTTGGCGGTTCCACTGTGGGCTCTACTGGTAGCGTAGATCTCTCATCTGGCTTTGCTATCAATGGCATTGATCCTGCAGAATTTTCTGGTCATTCCATCAGCAATTTAGGGGATGTTAACGGCGATGGGAAAAATGACCTATTGATTGGTGCTCCTCATGCCTTGTTGCCTATTTCTTCTCCCGGTCTTAATCCTGGCAATGCTTATGTGGTATTTGGGGGCACAGGTACTGGCGGTAGCCTAGACCTCTCCACTCTGGACGGCACTAATGGCTTCCTCCTCACCAGTAGTGTTGCCGGAAACTTAGCAGGTTTTTCAGTCAGTAGTGCTGGGGATATCAATGGTGATGGCATCAAGGACTTCGCTATCGGTGTTCCTGGTAGTGATTCTCCTCTGACTGACAACAGTTCTGCTGGCAAGACTTATGTAGTGTTCGGTGGTTCAGGTGTCGGTGCCACTGGAACCCTAGACCTCTCATCGATACCCTCCTCCGACCCCAAAACTGGCTTCGTCATTAATGGTATTGATGAAGGTTCTAGCCTTGATCTCGGTGACAGGGCAGGCTGGTCCGTGAGTGATGCTGGCGATGTCAACGGTGATGGTGTTAGTGATTTAATCATTGGGGCTCCCTTTGTTGACTCCGATACCCAGACTGATGTTGGCGAGGCTTACGTAGTGTTTGGCGGCACCGATGTTGCTGGTACAGGGAACTTAGACCTTGCAAGCCTCGACGGTACCAATGGCTTTGCCATCACAGGGATTGAAGCGAATGGTCTCCTGGGCTCGTCAGTTAGTTATGCTGGGGATCTCAACAAAGATGGGTTTGCTGATGTTGCGATTGGAGCTAAAGGTGCAGGCAAAGTTTATGTGCTATTCGGCAGTGAAGAGTTGGGAACTACTGGCAGTGTAGACCTTTCTACCCTAAACGGCGAAGATGGCTTAGTTATCGAAGGTACTGACTCCCTAGGCTTCTCAGTAAGTGGAGCAAAAGACGTTAATAGTGATAGCATTGATGACCTAGTTATTGGCGCACCTGGTCTTGAGCTTAGTACAGCCAATGGCGACACCCCAGGGAATAGCTATGTCCTATTCGGTAATGTTGCTCCAGTGATAGACCTCAATGGTGTATCGCCAGTTATCGATCCCGATCCAGATACCACTACTGATACTGATCCAGATACCACTACTGATACTGATCCAGATACCACTACTGATACTGATCCAGATACCACTACTGATACTGATCCAGATACCACTACTGATACTGATCCAGATACCACACCTGATCCCGATCCAGATACCACACCTGATCCCGATCCAGATACCACTACTGATCCAGCTCCCGAGCCAATTATTGCTGCTGCCCCAGCTATTCCAGCTGCCCCAGATCCAGATACAGACGGCATTGATGCTACTGTCACATTTACCGGTAATCAGCTTGCACTGTTCCCAGATAACAAATTGACTCTGAGTGATGCTAATAACACCACTCTGGTTGGCGCAACAGTAAAAATTGCCAATCTGCTCAATCCCACAGAGGAACTGCTGACTGTTGACAACACTGATACCCTGATTGCGGTTAACTTCGATGCCAACAATGGTATCCTTTCCTTAAGTGGGGTAGATACCATCCAAAATTACCAGCAAGTCCTCAACACCCTAGAGTATGAAAACACATCTGGTGTGACTGATGCCTCTGGTCGCATTATCCAGTTTGTGGTTGATGATGGTTTAGCTTTCAACAACGTAAGTGAGGTAGCTACTCTGATTACCATCCAAGATAATGACTCGACGGTGATTGGTACTTTCCAGAATGATACCTTGCTTGGGGGTAATGGCAACGATACCCTAGAGGGTAACTCAGGTAATGACTTACTCGACGGTGGAGCTGGTAATGATAGCCTGGTTGGAGGAGATAACTCAGACACCTTGCTCGGTGGTGACGGTAATGACGTCCTTGATGGTGGGACTAATGGAGACTTCCTAGATGGTGGAGCTGGTAATGATAACTTGTCTGGGGGAGAAAACTCAGACACCTTGATCGGTGCTGAGGGTAATGACTCCCTGTTTGGTGGCAACGGTGATGATATCTTAGAAGGCGGATTAGGCAATGATATCTTATCTGGCGCAGGGGGCATTGACACCTATGTCTTGAACCCTGGTGAGGGAACAGATACTGTGTTTAGTTTTGAAGATGGAATCGATATGTTCAAGTTAGGTGGAGATCTGACCTTTGATCAGCTGGCAATTGCTGATATGGGCGCGACTACTATTACTGCCAATGGCGAAGTCTTAGCACAGGTGTTCGGGGTCTCCGCGAGTCAGCTCACAGCGGCAGATTTTATTGTTGAGGAGGATATAGTCGTTTAATTCAAGAGCCGCACACCCACTTCCAGAGTGGGTGTGTGGGGCCTTGCTGACAAATCCGCTGTACTTGTTGCTCCAGACGTTTCTGTTCTAAGGGTGGTAATCCAAATAAAATATTGCGACTTTGCCAAACTAAGACGGCTAAAGTTGTGCCAATACAGATAGCCAGACCTAGGGCAGGCAGATGGTTGTAGATAATACTATACCGGAGTGCTGCCCAGGTAAAATGCGATCGCATCAGGGAAATTTCATACTGCCAAGCCCACAGGCTTAATGGAGCAACAGTTATCCAGAGGATGCCTACGAAAACCCACCTACCATAAACAGTTATTTGATGTAATCGTTTTACCCTGGCCTCAAAGATGGGGTCAAGGGTAATTTTTCTTCTTGGGCTATCTGGCTGCTCCATAATTAGAAGACTATTGAAATTGATAACTAAACTTCATCAGAAAATTCTGCTTCAATCACTGAAGTCCCCTCCTTTTCTGGATTAACTGCAACCTCGACTACAGACTGAGCTTTACCAGTGCGCTCTCTCCACCAAGCTAAGAGGGTACTGGCAATAAAAATACTGGAGTAAGACCCTGCTGTAAAACCAATAATTAGTGCTAAGGCAAAGAATTTTAGGGTTTCTCCCCCGAACAGCAAGATTGCTAACAGGGGTAGCAAGGTAGTTAAGGTGGTATTGATGGAGCGGGTTAAGGTTTGATTAACAGCATCCTCTACAATTTGATTGATATGTTGACCTGGCTTGAGTTTAATTACTTCTCGCACCCGGTCGTAAATCACCACAGTATCATTAACAGAAAAACCAATAATTGTCAATAGGGCAACCACAAATAAGGTATCGACTTCTACCCCTAGCACTAAACCTAGGATAGAGAAAAGACCAATAGCGATTAAGACATCGTGGAACAGGGCAACGAAAGCGAATAGGCCATAGTCAAACTCGAATCGGAAGGTAAGGTAGACAAAGATGCCCACAAAGGCCATAAACAAAGCGATTAAGCCAGAAATAAACAGTTGCCTGCCCAAGGTGGGACCAACGGTGTCAATCTGAGTAGATTTGGGATCGAAAACACCAAGACGCTCGGTTAAAGCAGTTTGCAACTGGGTGCGTTGTTCAACATCTAATGTTTTAGTCCGAATTGTCAGGGCTTGTTTTTCTTCCCCTAGTATTTGGATACTGCTATTGCCAAGACCTTGTGCTGTCATGACGTCTCGCACCAAGGCCAAATCGATGGGTTGGTCACAGTTTCCGGGTTGAGTACAGTCTCTCTCTAGCTGTAGGCGGGTACCACCAACGAAATCGAGACCTAACCGTAAAGGGGCTCCTAGTTGAATAAAAGAAATCACCATGGCAAGGATACCGACCGTAATCAGGCCGGTTGAGATGCTCCACCAAAGCGATCGCGTTTTAATTACATTAAGTTTCATATTGACTTTTTTATTGATAAATCCTTATATAGCAAAGGGAGTAGGGAGTAGGGAGTAGGGAGTAGGGAGTAGGGAGTAGGGAGTAGGGAGTAGGGAGTAGGGAGTAGGGAGTAGGGAGTAGGTAATCAAATTATCACAATTAATTTAATTTAGGATTGCTATAAATTAGGAATTATGAAATGGGTTTGTTGATGGAACCGGAGCATGGTCAACTAAACCCTTTATCCACAAAGTTATCCACAACTAGGATGAAGGATTAAATAGATTTTTTAGTTGAACCAAATCATGGTCAACTAAACGCTTTATCCAAACCCTTTAATTACACTTCTTACTTCCTATTTCCTACTTCCTATTTCCTAATTTATAAACTATTGGGTTGGTAAATTCGGGCAGAATAGTTCTGGTTTCTGACGTACCCCTGGAAGTCCTAAAACTGTTACGAGCATCAGGGTTCGACTACAGGTCACGGCGGTAAACATACTGATTCCTACCCCAATGCCTAGGGTTACGGCAAAGCCTTTCACTAGACCTGAACCTAGCCAAAACAGTACTGCACAGGCGATTAATGTGGTCACAGTTGCATCTAAAATACTAGAAAATGCTCGGTAAAACCCTGACTCTACTGAGCGATACAAGGTCTTACCAGCACGTAATTCTTCCCGTGTCCGCTCAAAAATCAGCACATTGGCATCAACTGCCATACCGATACTAAGGATAAAACCAGCAATTCCGGGTAGGGTTAAGGTAACACCTAAGAAGGCAAATGCTGCGATGGTGAGTAAAGCGTAGATACTCAGAGCAATATTAGCAATGATGCCAGGCAGTCGGTAATATAGCACCATAAAGATTAATACTAAAATAAGACCAACTACAGCAGCATAGATACTACGTTGAATACTATCTCGTCCTAAGGTTGCCCCTACGGTGCGATTCTCCACGATTTCCACTGGCAAAGGTAAGGAACCTCCCCGCAGCTGGGCAGCAAATTCATAGGCACTTTCGGCATCAAAGTTACCGGTAATCACTGCTGCACCACCACTGATGCCATTTTCAGCATATCGCGCTGCTACACTCGGAGCACTAATTAGTAAATTGTCGAGGAAAATACCAATGCTGCGTCCTGTACCGGCAATGTTCTTGGTCAGCTCAGCAAACTTTTGAGCTCCCTCACTATCGAATCGGATAGCCACTTCCCAAGCACCACCAGTTTGAAGAGGTTGGGGACGAGCATCTTGGAGGTTTTTGCCAGTCAGACCACTACTTTCAAATAGTTCAAGGATGGCTTGGTTACTACGATTGATAGCAGCTTGATTTTCTGCGATCGCATCTCCATCACCATTGTTGCGCAATACCTCTTGGTTCAATTGTAGTTGTTGTAGCACTTGCTGTTCAACCGGCAGCTGTGCTTCTGTACCAATCTTTTGATTGAGAAAATCCAGCTGTGCTGTTCCCCCTAGTACCCGTTCCGCTTGTTGCGGGTCATTGACGCCAGGTAGCTGTACCAAAAGCTGGTCTTTGCCAACGGTTTGCACTACCGACTCAGAAACCCCTAGGGCATTGACTCGGCCTTCTATAACGGTTTTAACTGCGGCTAATTGCTCAGCCGTAATTTCCGTAATCTCTTCGGTAGTGTTAATCTGAATTGTGAGTTGAGCCCCTCCCTGCAAGTCCAGTCCTAACCGGATTGGAATTTGCACCAGTACTATGATTGCTGTAATTACAAGTACTAGGATTAAGGCTAATAGTGAACGCTGTTTTTGCATGACTACGACCCGCCGCAACAAATGCTATCATAATCTGTTTTGGCGAGCCTAGTAACTGAGAAAATATAAAGTCTAAAGTCTAAAGTCTGAACTCTGAACTCTCAAGGCTGGAGGCTTAAGTATTCCATCGATTGGTTACTTAGCAATCGGCATCTTTTTCACCTCCAGCATCTAATAATCAGTAACGCCCCCTGCATGGCTTTTGCCAAGCTTTATTTGCCAAGCTTTAAGTTAAATCCGCAAAGCCACCATCTTTTTCACACCCTCGACAATCTGATGGGGTTGGACAATGGTTAGATTTTCGAGAGTCCCGTTGTAGGGAGTGGGAATATCTTGGGATGAAAGCCGAAGCACTGGTGCATCGAGTTCATCAAACCAGCGCTCATTAATCGATGCTGTTAATTCTGCCCCAATGCCACCGGTTTTCATGCACTCTTCTACAATAATGACTCGGTGGGTTTTGGCCAGTGAAGCACCAATGGTTTCAAAGTCTAGAGGCTTGAGGGAAATCAGGTCAATCACCTCAGGATCATAGCCCTCTTTTTCCAGCTGCTTAGCCGCTTGGATGGCGTGGTGACGCATCCGGGAGTAGGTAAGAATGGTAACATCTTTACCAGGGCGTACAACTTCAGCTTTATCAAGGGGTACCAAGTACTCCTGTTCTGGCAGATTTTCTTTGAGATTGTAGAGCAGGACGTGTTCAAA
>NZ_JAAHGN010000201.1:7500-8920 GCF_010672485.1 Moorena sp. SIO2C4
ACCTCAATGGAAATTCATCTAAGGCTTTCACTTAAGAGTTTCACTTAAGACATTGATAAGGTTATCTACTGTTTTACTTAACTTAAGGTAAACGGAGGCTAAACACACCCTCAAAACACCTCCCATAAGACTTTCACTTAAGACATTCATAAGGTTATCTACTGTTTTACTTAACTTAAGGTAAACGGAGGCAAAACACACTCGTCCCGGGCTCAATCCCCTCTCTTCCCCGGCGACCAGGGCTCAATCCCCCCCGGAAGCCAGGCTCAATCCCCCCCACCCATCCCTATCACGGCGTGGCCACATTACTTGCCACAACTCCCGAACTACTGCTCGTAGCTAGACAAATGATACCATTTCGGAAAGAGCACAGCCTGGGCCATCCAGGGAAGGCAACGGGAAGAGGTTTCACCGTGGAGTTTCCGAGCCCCAGGCCACCAAGGGAGGCCACCCCCCCTCCCAGGACCCCTACCTTCGAGGGTGAGCTACCTGAACGAGACTTGCCAGACAGATGCCGTTTGGTGGACATCAAGTTGGCTCAAAATGACGAGGATATGGAGAATTAGAACCATTTCCACCAATGCATTTCTGAGCGCCAGCCCCAACTAGGGTTAGGGTTAGGGCACCTAGGGGTTCTACTGAGGTATGTTCCCGATGTGCTAGAGAGATGAAACTCGGCAGAAGGCAAGGCCTTGGGTGTACAAAGTGGCCTGCCAAACGTCAAAGCTCCAGCACCAACGAAAGTATCACTTTTGGGGGTAAAAGGGGTGAAAAATGGGCTTTTTTCAGCCAAGGGATCCAGTGGCTCATGCCTTCCCTTGAGCGGTTACCCCTGAAGTGGGGTTGCCAGGGCTAAATGCTCCTCACAGTCCCTTTCTCACCACTTGAAGGTGATGTGGTGCGAAAATGGGGAAAATCCACCAATGGAAAAAAAAATGGTGTGGTTGGAGTTAGCTCACCAGGCCACCTTTCTGTACAGAGTAAGCCAAGAAGCTCCCTTTGCCTTTAAAGCATTGCTGTCTTCGAACTGTAGCCGCTACCTCACTTTGAACACTTGATTCAGATGGGCACGGGTCTGCTGATTCCAACGAGCCCTCGTTTGTGGAGATTGACCCAGGAATAAGCTCAGGAGAAGGGAAAGACCGATCGAGGAGAAATGAAAAAAAAAGCACTACTCTAGGAAGTGGCGCCCTCATTTTCCACCGCGACCAGGCCTCAGCACACTACGGGTGGGGGGACTGAGTCTGGCCGAGAGAGAAGGCAGCGATTTGTCTGGTTAACCACGGAAGGCTTAGGGGGCTTAGGGAGACCGGCTGGGGGAGCACGCTGGCGGGCAGGCATGCCCTGTCTGCCCAGGAGCTGCACCTCGAGGCGGGGGAAGTGACTTTTTCCCCTGAAAAATGAAGTTGGAGCACTAAGA
>NZ_JAAHGN010000202.1:0-8901 GCF_010672485.1 Moorena sp. SIO2C4
CTATAGTAATGGTAAAAATATTCGGCATTTCTGACATGCTCCCCCTATTACCTATTACCCATTACCTATTACCCATTCCCCATTCCCCATTCCCCATTCCCCATTCCCCATTCCCCATTCCCCATTCCCCAGATAAGCGTACTAATGTTGCTGCATAAGTGACATGCTCCCTCGAACATCGCTTCGCTGCCATTCAAAATTATCAATTCAAAATTCAAAAATACCCCATAAATTAATTAAGGTGCTGGTATTAGGTGTCAACAATTCAAAATTAGAAAGCTATTCATTTTGAATTTTGAATTTGGCATCTTTAATTCAAAAATGGTCAGATCATTTCTAGTTTAATACTTATCAGTACTTATCATTATTTGTTGTTAATTGTAAATTGTTAATTGACCCTTGACCATTAACAATTTAAAACTAACTACTTACCTGAATACGAATTGATTAACTGGACTCGATATCACCCAGTTCTAAAATTGAACTATTAATAGTTTAAAAAATTTAGTAAACTGGGATATTATGACTATTCTCGCTCAGCAATTAATTGGTTAGTCACTTCCATGACTGCAGGAGGCAAGGTGAACCCACCTTCAGATTTCTCCACTAGGGATCGCTGTCTCAAGGAGGCCAGAGCCCTGAGTAATTCCTGAGGCGATATCTCCAGTAATTCATCCTGTAATTGAGTTAGGATTACAGGTTCTTTGTGACTAGCCATGGTATATATAATTTTATGTTCCAAATCTGATAACCGATCTAAGATTTCTTCGATAAAGTCACTAACGTCATGGGTAAATAGGGTAGTTGCCAAAAAATCGGTCACACTGCCATCAAAAACTTCTTTGATGGTTATGGCAACAAGTTTTAACATCAAGGGATTCCCACGATACCCCTTAATTAAATAGTCCCAGTTTTTCTGCCCAGACAATCCTTTTTCCTGCAAAATATATTGCGCGGCTTCCCCTAAACCTTCAAGTTTTAAGGAACGCACAGGTGAAGTCTCTCCTTCAAGTAACGAAATTTCGCTGAGTTTCTCCTGACTGGTAATCAACAAACAGCTTTGATGGGGTTCTTCTCCCCAGCGTCTGATCAATTCACCATAGCCTTCATACCCTTCTCGGTAGATGCCGGCAAGTGTACCAATCTGTAGAATAGATTCGGCACCGTTGAGGACTATCAAACAACGGTGTTGGCGGCAGTACTCAATTAGTTGGGAGATAAGCTCCTTGGTAGTTTGAGAACTAGGGACTGGGTTTAACCCTCCTGCTGTTTCATATCCTACAGTTTCTAGGGGCCCAGATAAAGATTGGAGCAGTGCTGCTAGGATATCCTCTAACCGTGGTGCCTGACGTAAGGAACGCCATACCACATACTTGAACTGATCCTGAATTTGTTTAGCCAGCTTCACTGACAAGGTGGTTTTACCAATCCCTGCCATACCCTGTAGTGCCACCAAGCGGCAACGATCTTTAACAATCCATGTTTCTAACTGGCGTAGTTCTTCAGTGCGACCATAGAAAACAGAAACATCTGGTGCCTCACCCCAATCCATGTGCTTGGGGTTTGAGGATTGGACAGTAGAGATAGGGGTATAGCTTCTGCAGTTAGAGGAGATATCCTGGGTTTCTAGATGAGTCTGATAGCGATTGACCAGCAGCTGTTGCAGTTTGGTTAGCTTTACAGGCCCTGTACCCGATATAGGAAACTTTTTGTAGACCTCGCTGAGTCTTTTGCGCACTGCATGTTCACTAATGTTGAGGATGTTTGCGATCGCGTTTGTCGATTGACCCTCCATCGCCAAAGCCACAACCTCCAGCTCGGCTTTAGATACACCGTGTTCATTTGCGATCGCTTTTAGAAAGTCATAGGGAATCACAGTTGCACGCTCATACTCATAGAAACCTGATAGTCCATTTTAAATCCTCTTTCTGAGAACTGCTTGCCATTTTGGTCATTGATATGAGTCTTACCTCCCAGTTGTGTCCCGATCAATTCAAACCCAACTCTGGCAGAAAGACTTTGTCAAACCCCTATGGTTGATGCATTTGCTGCCGGTTCGTGTTTCTTAAATCCATCACAGATGTAAGTCTGTTGGTCAGACCCTCCTCAAAAACTATGGCTAGGGATATCAACGAGGAGGGGTAACTTCAGTCATCATAGGAAGAACCTGAGTTCGACCTAACCCTGAAAGCCTTAATCTATCCTAGTCTCTGAAAGCCTGTATCCCTGCGCGTGATTTTTTCTGGAGTGTACCCTGATCTCGAACTCACGTGAACAGGGGACTCACAACCGACCTAGAATCGCTTGCTGTGTACTACCAGTTCTAGTTCCCGTTAAATACTCACTCTGCTAAAATTCATTGTTATGAGTTAAACATAACAATGAATTTTAACCTGAGTTCAACGTAACGCTGAAAGCCTTAATCTACCCTAGTTGCCCAAAGCTTATATCCCTGACTCTTTCGTGGAGCGATCGCTGATATCGAACTCAGGTTGAGCAGGTTTTTTGTTGCCCTTCACCACTGACTAATGACTGTGGACTTGATCTGAGTAAACAGATCTGTGATCAGCCAATGTTCTGGGCACAATTGACCCTGGCAAACCTTATAGACCTGGCCATTAACTGCTAAAAACCGATTTCCCTTGGCAGTAATGATCGTCATTTTCCAGTTAATGGTGCAATGGGGAAGCGAAAATAGCGTTAAATACAGCCGAGGTTTAGTAAAAGATTAGATTAGGCGGTTGACATCCTCACCGTCCTAGAAGAACGGTGATTCCTAAACCTCACGATTTGGTTTGGTGCTTCAATGCAACAGCCTCCACCCTAAGCGGGGTTTTATGGTCTTACGTTCGCGACCCAGACTATCCGGTGCAAGTCCTGCGGTTTTCATGTATCGAGAATTTCTGCGAAAAGTCTTGATGTACTTTTTGATTCGAGAGTTGGCCTTCCATTGCCCTGTCATCTTTTCCCGGTCTACCGATTTTGCTGCGCCGCCAGGTTACTGGACTTTGCTCGTATAGGCTGTCTGTTCGCGAAGCGTGACCTTTGGTCAATCCATCGTCTCGGGTGGGTCATTGACCATCTTTATGGTAACATCAAGCCGTCCTATAAGGACGGGGTTTCAGACCCAATTTTTTTGATGAATCTCAAAGAACCCGCCATAAATCGATTAATCAAGCAGCACAATGGTTCAACGATTACTATCTAGTATCGGTTTCACCACTAAAAAGCCAGCACCAAATGCGCTCAAGACAATTCCCAAGATGGCTATAACCAACACCCAGCCATTGACATAGGACACTGCCTCTGGCTGCGAACTTCGCAGGGAGCGATTGTCTTGTTGTTCAATCACTAAAGTTTCTCGATAGGAAGAGGGAGGGGTTTGAGGTTTTATCTGAGGTGGGGAAAATTCACCCCCTGGGATAGTTGTAGCGGTGCGCTGGGATGGAATTGGTGGAGCTTGACGGGATTCCGGCTGCTTTACTGGCTGAGGTCGATGGACTTCAGCTGGACTCACTGGTTCTAAGGAATTGATCACCTGCTGTAGATGCAGAGCTGAATTAATAACTTTTTTAACTTCCTGTCGCAGCTGCTGGTGTTGTTTAACTAAATGCTGATTTTGAGAATGGAGAGAGTCCAACATCGCCTGTGTTGCTTGCAACTCAGCTGCTAGTTCCCGGTATACAGAAATTGGTACTGACGGACAGTATGTATTCGATTTGTTTGCCGATGTTGAACTAGGGTAACGATCGCTACTGGATTTGGGCATAGGGGGGTTGGTTCGGTGATTAGAAGTCATAAGTATAGCTAAACTTCATCCAAGGCAAGAATAGTTGAAATTTTAATCTGTGGGCAGCCCTTGTTGGCTCAAAGCTAGGGATATAGTCAACAAAAACTCCTGCTCCATAGTCTGGCTGATTCAGCCTATTGATAGTGATAACCGAAAAAAGTTTCCCATGGGTTCAGGCTCAGGAGCAATGTCTAGGGAAGTTTTCACGCCTAGTAGTAAAATCAGCAATTACCAAGGTGACCGACAACAGTCTTGCCTTGGCTATAGGTTGCTTTGCTTTACTTCCATGCCATCTGGTTTGTGCCAGTTTTTTTCTACTCCTTTGGTCCTCTAGGAAAACGACGCCGTTGCAGGAATTCTGGAATATCTAATCCTGGTCTACTCTTAGGCTCAACCTTGGGTGTAGGGGGCATCGGTGTAGGAGCAATCGGTCGGCGATTCAGGGGAGTTTCCACGGATTTAGGTGCAGACTGGGCTTCTCCGGTAAATCCCGTAGCAATCACAGTAATTCTAATTTCACCCTGGAGCTTATCATCAATTACTGCTCCAAAGATGATATTGGCATTGGGGTCAACCACTTCATAAACAGTTTCTGCTGCTGAATTCACTTCATGGAGGGTCAGATCACTGCCACCAGTAATATTTAAAACTACCCCTCTAGCCCCTTCAATAGAAGACTCCAGCAGAGGAGAAGAAATGGCAGCTACTGCTGCCTCTCTGGCTCGGGATTTTCCAGAACCCATCCCGATGCCCATCAGAGCCGAACCAGCATCTGCCATCACCGCTCGCACATCGGCAAAATCCACATTCACCAAGCCAGGAATAGTAATAATATCAGATATCCCTTGTACCCCCTGACGTAGGATATCATCAGCTACTTTAAATGCTTCTTGAACAGGAGTCTGTTCTGAAATCACTGACAAGAGTTTATTATTGGGAATAACAATTAGGGTATCGACTCGACTCCCCAGAGCGGCAATTCCTTCCTCGGCTTGGGAAGTACGGCGGCGTCCTTCAAAGGTAAATGGACGAGTGACCACTCCCACGGTTAAAGCACCCATCTCTTTAGCAACTTCTGCTACAATCGGGGCAGCTCCTGTACCAGTACCACCCCCCATCCCAGCAGTAATGAAAACCAGGTCAGTGTCTTCGAGAGCCTGGGCAATTTCCTCCCGGGATTCTTCAGCGGCTTTTTGACCAATGGCTGGGTTCCCTCCTGCTCCCAACCCTCGGGTCAACTTCTGCCCCATTTGTAAGCGTTGGGGGGCTGATGATTGGGCTAGTGCTTGAGCATCTGTGTTAATTGACCAGAACTCTACTCCACTGACATCACTGGCAATCATGCGGTTAACTGCGTTACCACCACCCCCGCCAACACCAATAACCTTGATTTTTGCAACGCTACCTGGCACGATATTGTCACTCCTAGTTTCTTCCCTGGGTATGCGATTAGAATCATAAGTTTGACCGAATTGTAATACAGAGTTACTAAAAGGATGTGTATTGTCGGATCCTAATGAAAGATCTGCTTCTGCGATGATTTTAGAACTTTGAGCAGCAAGCCCTAGTTGACTATTAAGCGTCATTGCAAGAGGTGAGGGTAAGTGTTTATCTTTATCTTTATAAGTTATATGTAGCAGTCTGAGTTAACTATAGAGTAAGTTGATTGAAAAACCAAAGACCCTGGCAACGGCTGGGTCTATACCCGATAACTGACCTGAAACAAAACATAGGTTGCTGGAAATATCGCCTCGGTTTAGCCGTCAGAGTAGGCCTCTACACTTGTCTGACCTTCTTAGTTATCCTTATTTAACTCGCGATTGCACACTGTCATGGTCTGTAATCATTTGAATCGATGGTAAGTCTGGGTTTTGCAGGTCAATGTAAGCTATTTTGCTCTTTTGTGTGCGCTTCGGCAATTCTCGCATCTGATCTAGAACTCTCAGTTGGGTGGGGAAGCTTTCACTGTAAGGACCTAAATGTACATTTCCTAACTCGGTTTTCAGAATTAAGTTGGCTGGATTTCGCCAATCGATCTCGAAAACTTTGACAGCCGAATGACTCACAGCTTGATAAACATCGAACCAGTAAGGGCGATAAACGGAATTTTGACCAATCACTTTCAAGTTCGGCAACTGCAGATTGGCCGAGAGTGGTTCGTAACTGCTCTTGGGGCTCCAGATCCCTTGCTCATCGACTAAACCCAACGTTGGGGTAGAGTTTTTAGTTTTTCTGGTTTGGGGCTTACTCTGCTCAGCAATAGCCACTGGTTGACGCTCTCTAATTTGTATTGTCAATCCTGGTGGTATGAGTTGACGGCTAACTAGAGCCGAAGCAATAGGAGCTTCAGATTCCAAAAACTCGGCAAGGACGTGGGGTTGTACTTGCAGTAAAGACTGGGGATAGGATAAAGGCAGCAGGGAGCGTATCGCTTCAGCAGAAAGCCAATAATTCCCTTGAATCTTGATTTGTTCTGGCTGACGAATCATCCAATCTGGTAAAGTTATTGCCCAGAGTAAACTTCCAGCGATACCGCCCACCAAAAGTGTACGCCAAATCTTTTGATAAAATTTAATGCGGCGTGTCCGTCGCAGTTGTTTGCGTCGATTAGACAATTGTGATTCAGAGACTGATGCGATGTTGCTCATCTACTACCGATCAATCGACAGAGTACATTTATGACTTGAAGTAAGCCTGACAATTGGCGTGTGGGCGTTTGCGCTGCGGCGCGATCGCTTCACGCCAATCTACCCAAAAATCTGGGGAACGACAAGGTTTGAACTTTGCAATTCCTGACTGAGCACCAAATACTTTTTTTAATTTAACCACTACTAGGTTCCCACGTTTTATACTTAACAGGTTCCATCAGCCTGATCGGAAAAGGCATTGGTGCCTAATCAGTCCTCTATAGTTAACTCATCCCACGTACCTTAGTCGTGGGATGGGTCAGTGATTAGGGATTAGTCTTTTACAAAAGACTAATTACTGGGGACGCTTTCTATCTCACCCTGTTGAAGGAGTGGGCTTTCTAACCGCCTTCTGTAAACCACAACCATCACCACAACGGTGGGAGGTTAATTTATGGAACTGCATCTACCAAGATTTTTCAAAGCGTGTAACCCAGCTAAAACCTTAGATATGGGTAATCCAGAAGACCATCCATACTATATCGATTTTTCCGCTGTCAGGGGAGGAAAGATTATCGAAGCTTTAGGACGAACCATTACCCGTCTGTCACCAGATGAACCGACCTGTCAATTGTTTACTGGTCATATTGGCTGTGGTAAGTCTACTGAGTTGTTAAGACTTAAAGCCGAGTTGGAAAAGCAGCAATTTCATGTTGTTTATTTTGAGTCCTCTCAAGACCTAGACATGGTGGATGTTGATGTCAGTGACATTTTACTGAGCATCGCTAGGTCAGTGTGCGAAAGCCTAGAAGCTATAAGCATACAGCTCAGACCCACTTACTTTAGTAAATTATTTAATGAAATCAAAGACTTTTTGCAAACTCCGATCGAGTTTTCAACAGAAGCCGAATTTTCCGTAGGCATTGCCAAGATTACAGCCAGAAGTAAAGACAGTCCTCAGCAACGCCAACTGCTACGACAGCACCTAGAACCCCGCACCCAAAGCATTTTGAATGCCATCAACGAAGAAATTTTACAATCAGCGATTCAGCAGCTGAAGTTGCTTGGCAAAAAGGGTTTGGTGGTGATTATTGATAATCTTGACCGAGTTGATAATCGCTCGATGGCTTCAGGTCGTTCCCAGCCAGAGTATCTGTTTATCGACCGTGGTACTCAGTTAAGGCGTTTGAACTGTCATGTAGTTTACACTCTACCCTTGTCCTTAATGTTCTCCAACGAGTACGAAACTCTCAAAAATCGAGTCGGTGGTGGTGTGGCTCCCAAAATTTTGCCCATGGTGCCCATACAGTTAAGGGATGGTCGTGACTATCCAGAAGGTATGGCACTGCTGCGACAGCTATTGCTAGCCCGAGCTTTTCCAATGGTTGATCCTCAACAGCGACTAAACCTGATTCCACTAGTATTTGATAGCCCAGAAACCCTTGACCGGATGTGTCGCATTAGTGGCGGTCATGTCCGTAACTTGTTAGGGTTGCTCTATAACTGTTTGCAACAGGAAGACCCGCCCTTTTCCACGAGTTGTTTAGAGGGTGTGATTAAGGGATACCGAGATGATTTGACTCTGGCTGTTGAAGATGAAGAGTGGAAGTTGCTATCTCAAGTCGTGCAACAGCAGTCCGTCAAGGGGGAACAAGAATATCAAACCTTGTTGCGCAGTATGTTTGTCTATGAATACCAAGATGAACAAGGGCGCTGGTTTGGGATTAACCCAGCGTTAGCAGAAACAGAAAAGTTTCGGTCTCTAGTTCTTTGACAAGGCTAAAATCCCTTGAGTTCCAAGGGATTTTGCCAGAGAAGGGGGTGTAGGGTCGTCAGGTTCAGGGTGCAAAGTTTGGGGTGTTCTGGAAAATTGAGATGGACTATTGATATCGAAATTAGAACTAAACCGAATTTATTAGTTTGCTCAGAACACTTTTGCTTATCATTTTTTTGTTACCTTACCTGTCAATCACCCTTTTCTTTTTGAGGGGGAACTTCAGTCTCAACCCTTGGTATGACATTAGTTTAGCCTTCAGGTTCACCCCCGTCAGGTAAGGTACATCCCCTCATGTATAACCTAGCACTTACCACCTACTACTTGGTTCAAAGGGACAAATTTTCTCCCTAATTGAGTTGAAAACTAATCTAGTCAGGACAACCGCAGCCTTTACAGGTAGAGTTACTGGGGAAATCCTGATAGTTCAACAGTTTTACCTGTTTTCGTCTAGGAACTTATAGTGTTTATCACAGTTATGAGGTACAGTCTTCTTTGAAGCTGATTCCCTGTTAGGTGCGCTTGACCTTGGCGAATTAAATTCGCCACGGGTCGCACCTGAAGATGCAGCGCATCCCTATTACCTATTACCTATTACCTATTACCTATTACCTATTACCTATTACCTATTACCTATTACCTATTACCTATTACCTATTACCTATTACCTATTACCTATTACCTATTACCTATTACCTATTACCTATTAC
>NZ_JAAHGN010000203.1:0-8852 GCF_010672485.1 Moorena sp. SIO2C4
TTTTGATTCGATACTTTTACGTGGATTAAGATAGGAGTTTGCCAGGGTTGCCCCCTGGCAAATTCCTATCTTAATCTACGTAAAAATATCGAATCAAAAAGGTCATAACCTCACCAGGATTTCCCGTAGGCTCCGGAGTGCTCCACTCGTCCGGCTCCGCATACTTAAGGGAATAAATGGCATTAATTGTATTCCGAACCTTTTCAGGAGAACCGATCAAAAAGAGCTTGGCTTTCTTGGGTAAGGCACCTTGGTTGTCGGAAGGAGGAAAATTGTTACTCATCTGAAATTATCTCTTGAGTTTGTTGACACTATTAATTTATCAATAAATCAATATATTGTCAAGGGATTTTAGAAATTTTTTTTTATTAGGAAATCGGGAATCGGGAATCGGGAATCGGGAATCGGGAATAGTAATAAAATTACTCGTAGGGTGGGCAGTGTTTCAGAGCGATAATATTAGCTTATAATCGGTATTTTAAGCACTGCCCACCGACATCAAATCAACTATATTACTCGTAGGGTGGGCAGTGGTTTAGACGGATAAATCAGTTTTTAATCGGTTTTCAACACTGCCCACCTATATTAATCGTAGGGTGGGCAGTGGTTTAGACGGATAAATCAGTTTTTAATCGGTTTTCAACACTGCCCACCGACATCAAATCAACTATAAAATAGAATTTATTTGTCTAGATTTTTAATAAAATTACTGGTCTGGTGGGCAGTGCCTAATACCAATTCAAAACCTCACAATCCTGTTGGTATCCACTGCCCACCCTACATCTACATATACTGATCTGGTGGGCAGTGCCTAATACCAATTCAAAACCTCACAATCCTGTTGGTAAGCACTGCCCACCCTACATCTACATATACTGATCTGGTGGGCAGTGCTTCAGACCAATGCAAAACCTGACAATGCTTTTGGTAAGCACTGCCCACCCTACATCTCTCCCCATCTCCCCATCTCCCCCATCTCCCCATCTCCCTATCTCCCCATCTCCCTATCTCCCCATCTCCCTATCTCCCCTGGCCATAAAGCAAATCGATAATTGCCATGAGTTTTTCTTAAGTTAAGGTACTTATTAATAAATTATTAATATTAAGTTAACGGCTTATGTTTCTGGGGCTTGTGCCTTTACCATAGAGTAAAGTAAATGATTTTAGTAAAATACTTCAATAAATATAATGGATGTATTTGCAGTACAGTAAAAAGTAATTACCTACATGTAATGTAACAATTACCTACATCTAATTTAACTGTGCAACTAACTAACCAAATTCACTTTCGTAACATTAGGGGGGATATTTTTGGTGGACTAACCGCCGCCGTTATCGCCCTCCCCATGGCTCTTACCTTCGGTGTCGCCTCCGGTGCTGGAGCAGAAGCTGGTTTGTGGGGTGCTGTATTAATTGGCTTTTTTGCTGCGGTATTTGGAGGTACTCCCACCCTAATTTCTGAACCCACTGGCCCCATGACAGTGGTGATGACAGCGGTAATTGCTAACCTTACGGCTGCTAATCCAGAAAACGGCATGGCTATGGCTTTTACCGTGGTCATGTTAGCCGGAATTTTTCAAATTCTGTTTGGTTTTCTGCGCCTAGGCAAATACATTACTTTGATGCCCTACACCGTCATTTCCGGTTTTATGTCGGGTATTGGAATCATACTAATTATTTTGCAAACGGCTCCTTTTTTGGGTCAAGGTAGCCCTAAGGGTGGCGTCATTGGCACAGTTACTAGTTTGCCCACACTGATAGCAAACATCAACCCGGTTGAAACTGTTTTAGCTGTTTTGACCGTAGCAATTATTGTTTTAATGCCCCGCAAATGGAAACGCATCTTACCACCCCAGTTGCTAGCATTAATTCTGGGAACAGTTTTGTCTTTGGTATTTTTCTCTGGGGTAGATATTCGCCGTATTGGGGAAATTGCTGTTGGTTTGCCTAGTTTGCGTCTACCGGTGTTTAGCACTGAACAGTTACAGTTAATGGTGGTTGATGCTTTGGTGCTAGCTACATTGGGCTGCATTGATGCATTACTAACCTCCCTGGTTGCTGATAGTTTAACCCGTACCGAACATGATTCTAACAAAGAGTTAATGGGCCAGGGTTTAGGTAATTTAGTATCCGGTTTATTTGGCGGTATTCCTGGAGCTGGCGCAACCATGGGAACTGTGGTTAATATCCAATCCGGGGGTAGGAGTGCCCTTTCTGGAATCGCCCGTGCTTTAGCATTACTAGTAGTTGTGCTTTGGGCCGCCCCCCTCACCAAAACGATTCCCCTTGCTGTTTTGGCTGGTATCGCCCTCAAGGTAGGTATTGATATTATTGACTGGGGTTTCCTCAAGCGTGCCCATAAAATTTCTTGGAAAGCATCCCTGATTATGTACGGGGTGATTTTACTGACTGTTTTTGTTGACTTGATTGTGGCGGTGGGAGTAGGAGTATTTATTGCCAATATCCTCACCATTGAGCGTCTTAGTGCTCATAGAGCAGACAGTGTTAAGGCGATTACCTATGACGATGAGGAAATTCAGCTTTCCCAGGAGGAAAAAGTACTATTGGATCAAGGTGACGGTCGTATTGTACTCTTTCATCTCAGTGGACCGATGATTTTTGGGGTTGCAAAAGCAATTTCCCGTCAACACAATGCCATTGAAGGTTTTGATGTGCTGATTCTGGATTTCAGTGATGTACCTATTTTAGGTGTTACCGCTTCCCTAGCTTTGGAAAATGCCATTCAAGAAGCCTTAGATAAAGGTCGTGAAGTGTTTATTGTAGGCGCAACAGGCAAAACCAGAAAGCGGTTACAAAACTTGGATATCTGGCAGCAGATTCCACCCCAAAACCTAGAAGTTAGTCGTTTAGAAGCACTGCGGTTGTCTCGTACCATGGTGAATAACTATCAAAATTATGCACCAAGTCAGGCACAAGCTAATTTTGAGTTCTAAGCTGATATATAAGTTTTATTTAAGAGCCGTAGGGTGGGCAGTGCCTAATACCAATTTAAAAGCTGACAATCCTTTTGGTACGCACTGCCCACCCTACATCTACTTCTAGATTTTTAATAAGCCTCCCAGATCCGCTGTTCCCTTTGCTATATAGCATAGAAGCGTTGAATGTTTAAAACGTTCAACGCTTCTGACTTTTTGATACCTTTTGATAGTTGTTGAGTTAAAAAAAATTAAATTAATTTAAACTAACTTAAAATCTCGACGTCTTGCATAAATAGCCAACAACAGGGTGATAAGTACTATAACTACATCGCAAAAACGTAAGCATTCAGCCATCAGCTATCAGCCGTAGGGTGGGCAGTGGATCAGACCAATTGAAAAGCTGACAATCGTTTTGCTAGCCACTGCCCACCCTACCTCTATCAGTGAGCCGTAGTGAGCCGTAGGGTGGGCAGTGGATCAGACCAATTGAAAAGCTGACAATCGTTTTGCTAGCCACTGCCCACCCTACCTCTATCAGTGAGCCGTAGTGAGCCGTAGGGTGGGCAGTGGATCAGACCAATTGAAAAGCTGACAATCGTTTTGCTAAGCACTGCCCACCCTACCTCAACTTTTGCTTCTTGCCTTGCCCGTAGCGCTATATCAGTTTCTCCAAAAATCTGGAATGCTGGGGCTGTAGTTGGTAGCTAAGTATACATCTACAAAATTGTTAGTTACATGATTGCTCAAGCATTTGATGAGTTTTACCCCTCCCATCCAGTTATGAGTGTAGTCTCTGGAGTAGACTCAGAATCAGAGTTAGCTTGGATACAAGCAAAAGAGTCTGCTGATCAAGTTGTCTTCAAAAATACAGGCAAACATCTCAGTGACATTGAAACCACAGTACTTCAGGGTTCCTGGGAAGGGAAAACCTATGATCAGATCGCCAATATGTATGGCTACAGTGCTGAGTATCTTAACAAAGATATCGGCAACAAATTATGGAATAAGCTCTCAGAAGCATTAGGAGAAAGGGTTACCAAAAAGAGTTTCAAACAAGCACTGAAAAGAGCATGGAAAAAGTGTCAAGGTAGATCACTTAGCACCAATGGAGAGCAGCAACCATCTGAGCCCCTAACAACGCTACCATTTCCGTCGGGTTGGGTGGCGCTGGATTCACCTTTTTATGTGGACCGAGACAGCATCGAATCTCTCTGTTACGATACAGTTATTATGCCTGGTTCCCTGATTCGGATGAAAGCACCGAAGCTAATGGGAAAAACCTCCTTAATGATGAGGATTCTAGCTCATGCTCAATCCCAGGATTGTCAAACGGTGTATTTAGATTTGAGCAGTGTAGACCGAGCAATTTTAACGGATTTAGATAAGTTTCTACGCTGGCTCTGTTTGAAGGTTGGTCGGCAGTTAAAGTTAGACAATCAATTAAATGATTATTGGGATACAGAGATTTTGGGTAGTAATGATAACTGCACAGTCTATTTTGAAGAGTATTTACTGGCAGAAATAGATTGTCCCCTAGTCTTAGCATTGGATGAAGTAGATCGAGTTTTTCCCTACCCCGAAGTGATAGAAGACTTTTTAGGGATGCTGCGCAGCTGGCATGAGAAAGCCAAGATTTCAGATATCTGGAAGCAACTGCGGCTAGTGATAGCACATTCTACAGAAGTTTATATTCCCTTAGACTTAAATCAATCTCCCTTTAACGCCGGAATTCCAGTGGAGTTGCGAGAGTTTGACCAACAGCAGGTAAAAAATTTGGCTCAGCTCCATGGACTAAATTGGAATGATACCCAGATAGAAAAATTAATGACAATGGGATCTGGTCATCCCTATCTGGTACGGTTGGCGATGTATGAAATTGGCTCTGGCAAGGTAACATTCCAGCAGTTGTGGCAAGATGCACCCACAGAAGCAGGTATTTATAGCAACCATTTGCGGCGACATTTAGAAACACTGCAACAATCACCAGAGTTGCTTCAGGCCCTCAAGAAAGTTGTCACCTCATCTGAGCCAGTGGAACTCAATCCGATCGAGATTTACAAACTACACAGTATGGGCTTGGTAGAGCGACAGGGTAACTATGTTGTGCCTCGCTGCAATTTGTACCGGGAATATTTCTACCAAGTTCTAGCTTTTAGGTAAGCATCTGCGCTACGCGCACGCTGCGCGAACAGCTGTCAGCTATCAGCTAATGAAACAGCAAACATGACAGAAGCAAAATCAAACTCTAACTATCAAGTTGGTGGCAGTCTCCCAGTTAATGCCACCAGCTACGTAACGCGACAAGCCGACGAAGACTTTTACCAAAGCTTGAAAGCGGGTCAGTTTTGTTATGTACTCAACTCGCGACAGATGGGTAAATCCAGCTTGCGGGTGCGGACAATGAAAAGGCTGCAAGCAGAAGGAATCCTCTGTGGTTTTATTGACCTGACCGGGATTGGCAAAGAGGATGTAACCCCAGAAAAGTGGTATGCTGGGATTGTCAATTCTATCGTGAGTAGTTGCCAGCTCAGCAAACAATTTAAATGGCGCAGCTGGTGGCGGGAGCAGCGGGATTTGCTTTCCCCTGTGCAACGGTTGAATCTATTCATTGAGGAAGTGCTGCTGGTTCTGGTTGAGCACAAAATTGTCATTTTCGTCGATGAAATTGACCGAGTTCTGAGCCAGAATTTTTCCGTAGATGATTTTTTTGCTCTGATTCGATTCTTCTACAATCAACGAGTAGATAATCTCGCCTACCAACGGCTCACATTTGCCCTGTTAGGGGTGGCAACTCCTAGTGATTTAATTACTGATAAAACTCAAACCCCCTTTAATATTGGTAAGGCGATTGAACTGCGTGGATTTGAACTCCCCGAAACACAGCCATTAGCTCAAGGATTAGAGGGTAAGGTAGATAATCCCCAAGCAGTGGTTCAGGAACTATTGAACTGGACAGGAGGGCAACCATTTCTGACCCAAAAGTTATGTCAGCTGGTGGCTCAAAGTACCAACAGTAGGAGTATTCTCAGTTCCCAATCCATTGAGCAGATCGTTCAAAGGCGCATCATTGAAAATTGGGAAGCCCAGGACGAACCAGAGCATTTGCGAACTATACGCGATCGCATTCTCCGTAACCAGCAGCGTGTTGGTCAGCTTTTGGGAGTATATCAGCAAATTTTACAGCAAGGAGAAATTGTTGCTGATGGCAGTTCCGAGCAAACCGAGTTGCGACTGTCGGGGTTAGTGGTTCAGCAGCAGGGACAATTAAAAGGTTACAACCGTATTTATCAGCATATTTTTAATAGAGAGTGGGTTGAGAAACAATTAGAGAAACTGCGCCCCTACTCTGAAGACTTCAAGGCTTGGGTGAAGTCTGATTATCAGGATGAATCCCGCTTACTGCAAGGTCAAGCCCTGCAAGATGCCCTAGGCTGGGCAGAACGCCAAAATTTGAGTCCCCTTGATTATCGTTTCCTCGCTGCTTCTCAGGATTTCGAGAAACGAGAAGTAGAAGCTAGTTTAGCGGTTAAAGCAGAAGAAAGTCGCATCTTAGCTAAAGCCAATGATACTTTAACGTTAGCCCAAAAGAAAGCCAAGAAAACAATAGGTATTGGGGGAGCAATTTTAGCAATTTCTTTAGTAGCAGCAGGAATTGCCGGATTACAATTGGGGAAAGCAAGACGCGATCGCTTAGAAGCACAAGTGTTACTAACCAGTGCCAAAGCCCAAATTTCCCTAGTATCAAGCCCTCTAGATGGGCTAATTGAAGCGATCAAAGCAGGACAACAATTAAAAGAGTTACAACAATTCCATAAATTAGCTCCAGTTACTAAACCAGCACAAGCACAGGTTATAGATACCTTGCGACAAGCAATCACAAAGGTAAAAGCATATAATCGCTGGGAAGCCCATAATGGTCCAATTTCCATGGTCAGTTGGAGTCCCGATGGTCAACTACTGGTTTCTGGAGGGGGAGATACACTGGTCAAACTTTGGAATTCCCAAGGTCAATTAATGCATACTCTTAGGGGTCATAGCGAACAGATCGTCAATGTCCAGTTTAGCCCCGATGGAAAATTAGTTGCTTCTGGCAGTAAAGACGGTACGGTCAAATTATGGAACGTAGCAACGGGAAGCTTAGCTAAAACCATCCTTGCCCACAATAACACCTGGGTTAGGGGTCTTAGTTTTAGTCCCGATAGTAAACTGCTTGCTTCCTCTGATTCTAGGGGTTGGGTTAAGTTTTGGGATGTAGAAACAAAAGCCCTAGTAACCAGTATTCGGGCTCATAATTCCTGGGTTACCTCGGTGAAATTTAGTCCTGATGGAACCATACTAGCTTCCACGAATTCAGATAACACCATTAAGCTTTGGAATGTAGAAGATGGTAGCTTAATTAGAACCCTAACAGGTCATCAGTCTGGTGTCAGAAACGTTGATTTTAATGCGGATGGTAAAACCCTTGCCTCTAGCAGTGAGGACACTACGATCAAACTCTGGAATCTAGAAGATGGCACAGAAATCACTACTCTTAAGGGACACAAAGGAACAACTTGGGGAGTAAATTTCAGTCGAGATGGTAAGCTGCTAGTCTCTTGTGCTGATGATGGTACAATCAAACTTTGGAATCTGGAAAACTTGGAGGCAGAACCCCAAACGTTTGTTGGTCCACAAGGTCGTGTTACCACCGTAAGTTTCCACCCTAATAATCAAAAAATACTTGTTTCTGGTAGCTACCCTAGTACAATCACTCTCTGGAATATAGATGGCCTTGAACCCAAACGTTTTGGTTTTGGTAGCACCAAAGTATGGGGAGTAACTATTAGTCCTGATAATCAATTACTAGCTTCGGGTCACGATGACCATAGGATAAAACTGTGGAACACCTCAGATGGCAGTTTAAACAAAACCCTAACAGGTCATACCGACGATGTCTGGCGAGTTAAATTCAGTGCCGATGGTAAGCTTCTTGCTTCTGCCAGTTTAGACAATACGGTAAAGCTTTGGGATGTTGACAATGGTAAAGAAATATACACGTTGACTGGTCATACTAGTAATGTCAGAAGTATTACCTTTCGCTCCGATGGTAGGATTTTAGCTTCCGGTAGTGACGACAGAACCATCAAACTCTGGCGCGTGCAAGATGGGGAATTATTGCGAACGTTTAAAGGTCATCTTCATTCCATTCGGGATTTGAGTTTCACCCCCGATGGTCAAAATATTGCCACTGCTAGTTTTGATGGTCGCATCCTATTTTGGCAAGTAGAAGATGGTAGGATGGTCAAAGTTTTTGATAATATTGACAGTTGGTTAGCCACTATCAGTATTAGTCCCAATGGCAAATTGTTAGCTTCTGGGGGTGGCTATAGGGGAATTAAGCTGTGGAATAACTCAGATGGTACTATCGTTAAGGAACTTCCCGGTCATGGCATTTGGATCAGAAGTTTGCGTTTCAGCCCCAATGGCAAATTGCTGGCTTCTGGTAGTTTTGACCGCACAGTAAAACTTTGGCGTGTGGAAGATGGTTCTTTATTGAGAATTCTAGAAGGTCATCTTGGTCGGGTAGAGGATGTTAGTTTTAGCGCAGATGGAAAACTCCTGGCTTCTGCTAGTAGGGATGGCACAGTCAAGCTTTGGAACCTAGATTTAGAATTAGATGATTTGATGCAACTAGGTTGTGAGTGGCTGGGGGATTATCTGGCGATTCATCCCGAACAAGAGGAAATACGCGAGATTTGCAACCATCCTAGGCAGGGAGATAGGGATAGCTAAATTGATGTCCCGAGACCTGATTTAAGCTGACTTTTTACTATAAATTATTATCCGCAAGATTTTTATCAGGTGTTGAAATACCTGATTTTTTCCTATGGTCAATAGTTTGAGGGCAACGCCATACTGAATGAGTAAGTAATT
>NZ_JAAHGN010000204.1:0-8816 GCF_010672485.1 Moorena sp. SIO2C4
TAAATTCGCCACGGGTCGCACCTCTGCATCGCTTATTCAAAAGCACCATCTGTAGCACCTCAAGTAGCGTGCGCATTAGCTGATAGCTGATAGCTGATAGCTGATAGCTGAATACTTACATCTTTTCTGACCATGCTTCTGCCATTTCATTCTGAGTTGATCTACCATGAGATTGTACAAATTCCCTAAATCTCTCCAAATCAGCTATTTTCGGATTATATCCCTTTTGATAACCCTCTTTTGGCCTATAATCTCCTGTTTAATTTCTCTTTTTTAACCAGATATCAATTGTATTTCGGCTAATTTTCAATAAACGACTAGCTTGAGTTTTTACCATGCCATCGTCGATAGCACTAATCACTTTTTTTCTTAAATCGTAACTGTAAGGAACTGCCATTTTATTAATTTATTAACAAGTCCTGGCTATTTGGCTTTTTGACTATTATGTCCTAAGCTTTGCTTCGACTGCTATATCATATGTTGGAGAAGATCTATACTGGCGTAATGGTGATGCCACTGAACTAGCAAGAAATACCCAACAGATTCTTATGTTGGGGAAGCGCTTTTAAGACTTAGATAGCTTTAGGGGCGACATGGGCTCTAAAAAGCTTACTATATTTTGAGGCTAATGAGCTATGGCTTGATACAGTCGAGAACTTATTTTTGTCCTGATTCACAAATTTTATCGACGATCTCTTGCCCAAGATGCCACATCATCCTCCGACCAAGGCAATGGCGGACTGGTGCTATAGTCAATAAAATACTCGTACCCTAACTGGTCATAAAGCTGATCCACCAATGTCTGTAATTCTACCATTGGTTCGGTATCCCCAGGAAGCAGGGGAAGCGGAAAAGAGGGAATGCGATCGCTTAAATTAAAAAGGTACAAGTCAGCAGTGGGACGGGTATTAGAACGACTGACTAATATCCGATAATGACTCGGATTACTGCTGTTAGAAACAGGCAAGGGTTCCCCATCTCGCAACAGGTCAATTTCTACCAGATGAGTCATACTCTCCAAAATCTGCTGGCGTTTGGCTTCGTATTTAAGACGCCCTTCTCCTCGTTTATTGGCAGGGGAGATCACTTCAATCGCTGTTACCACTTCCTTGGTGGCTACATCTTTAACCTCGATGTAGGATTGTCGCACTTCTTCTCGTAAAGGAACAGCTACCTTAATCGGTTGAACTGACGGTTCAGATACCGCAACTGCTGTAGCCATTGCGACTGAAGCATCTCGGCTTTGTTGAACCGTAACATCTGGTCTACCAATGGCAATCTTCGTTGAGCCAGCAATCTTATAAACCCACTTATCGGTAACCACCCGATATTTAGGTAGCAGTTTAGGAATTAATGCTCTAGCCAAAGCTGCCAGCAATTGATTGTGGAAATCCGACCAATATTCCGGTTGTTCAAGGTAGGGATTCATCCCTGGAAATGGGTTAGGCATATAGCATTTTGATTTGAGTTGTGAACATACTTCCTTAAGGAAAGGCAAGAGGCATGCATGCTAGAGGCAAGAGTTAATCAAGTACAGAGGGATTTTGGGTAAGGATTTGAGCTCTTAAGATTTACGCTATAAATTAGCTCTAAGGATTTCAGCTTACATGTCGCCCCCCAGGATTGCTCTATAGTATAGATGCACCATTATTGTTAACGCAATTACAACAACGTAACATGGTACCATTATCTCTCAGAAGTCTATGGGCTTTTCTGCTGAGCGCGGTTTTGATAATTCCTTCCGTGATGCTCTTCCCCGCTCCAAGCCAAGCCATGGTTAACGCTGAAAGCGAGAGCATACAAAATGTAGAAAACCCCCAAGTAGCACCAATCACTGGCAATCTTCAACTAATTACTACAGCAGCGGGCAATGGAGCAGACACCTTTATCCGAGGTGGTTCCTACTCTAGTAAGAATAATGGAACAAACGGTAAATTAGTCGTCAAGCTTGATAACACCGTCTCTTATAGCCGCAAAACTTACCTCCGATTTGATCTCAGTGAGCTGAATGATGGTATTGATGATGTGAGCCTGAATTTGAGTACGATAAACCTTCCCAACACCAAAGGATCTATTGAGTTTTATGGCTTGAATGATGGAGTAGACGAAAATTGGTCTGAAACCAAAACCACTTGGAATAACGCGCCGGGTAATGATACTTACTCTACCAATTTATTTCTCTCAAACCAAACAACTTACTTAGGGAAACTCCCTGCAGCTTCTATAGCGACAGGAGATTCTTTTAGCTTTAACTCACCTGAGTTACTAGATTTCATCAAAGGTGATACTGATGACATAGTGACTATTCTGATCAATCGTGCAGAATATAAAGCCCCAGATGCCTATATCGTTTTTGCGTCTAAAGAAAGCACTGAGTATAGCCCTCCTACACTAATGGCTACTCTGAAACCTGCTGTTCAAAGCAAGCCTGAAACTGATACAGCCAATCTTTTTGAGCTTCCCGATTGTGTGAATTCCGATTGTAACTGCTCGGATTTTAAGACTCAGGAAGAGGCACAGGCTGTGTTTAACTACTTTGGAGATGATCGTTTCCGTCTAGATGGGAACAAAGATGGTCTTGCTTGCACCAGTCTGCCCCATGCCAAAGCTCCATAACCTTTAGTCCTCCACGACTTAGCAATGTTCTAGATCGCTCTTATTGAAACCAATCCCAATTCTCAGCAGGAGGATTGGGTTTCGGCTCACATTCCGCATTTCAAAGTAAGTACCTAGGCACAATTAATGGCATTGCCTATTTATGCGATCGCACCCAACTGTTTCAGGGTTGCTTTCTGTGCCTCAGTTAATCCTGTCACTCCAGTGATATTCATCGCTTCGTAGAGTCTGGGAGCTCTGAGAATTTTCAGGCACTTGCCCGTCTTAGTGTCCCAAAGCCTCACCGTTTGGTCTTGAGAGCCACTAGCTACAATTTGACCATCCCCACTAAAGGCAACAGAAGAGATTAGATGGGTATGTCCGGTGCAAGTGTGGCGGCACTCCCCTGTCGAAACATCCCACACCTTGACAGTTTGGTCGTGAGAGCCGCTAGCGATAGTGTTGCCATCGGGACTGAATGCCACGGAAAAGACCCAATTGTTGTGTCCCCGTAATAGTTTAGAGCATTCACCCGTACTCAAATCCCAGAGGCGTATCGTTTCGTCTGTACTACAACTGGCCAGGATATTATCCTTAGGACTGAAAGCGACGGATTTGACCCGATTACCATGTCCCTGTAACGTTTTCAAGCATTCCCCTGTGCTAACATCCCACAGCCTCACCGTTTGGTCAGTATTGCTACTGGCCAAGGTTTTACCATCACTACTGAAAGCCACTGACCAGATCTGATTAGTATGTCCTTCCAAAGTGCTGACGCAGTCACCAGTACGCTGATCCCAAAGCCTCACCGTTTGGTCAGCACTGCCACTGGCTAGGGTTTTCCCATCACCGCTGAAAGTGACGGAATAGATCCAATCAGTATGTCCGTGCAAAATCCTTAAGCATTTTCCCGTCTTGATATCCCAAAGCCTGATAGTTTCGTCTCTACTGCTACTAGCTACGGTTTTACCGTCAGTACTAAAGGCCACTGAACACACGTGAGCAGTATGTCCGTGCAAAATACTGATACAGCGATCGCTATGATAATCCCATAGTCTGACTGTATTGTCGTTACTGCCACTTGCCAAGGTTTTACCATCAGGACTGAAAGCCACTGGAAATACCCAATCAGTATGTCCCTGCCAAGTTTTCAAGCATTGACCAGTGCCCCAATCCCAAAGTCTGACAGTTTGATCTAAACTCACACAGACTAGGGTGTTACCTTCAGGACTAAACGCCACAGAAAAGATCTGATTAGTATGTCCATGCAAGGTTTTCAGGCAAATACCAGTGTGGTAATCCCATAGCCTGACAGTATGGTCACCACTACCAGTAGCTAGGGTTTTGCCATCAGTGCTAAAAGCCACTGAGTAGACTCCACTACTATGTCCGGTGTGAGTACTAACACAGCTACCAGTCCTAGCATCCCAAAGTCTGACAGTGTGGTCATTACTGCCACTGGCTAGGGTGTTGCCGTCAGTGCTAAAAGCCACTGAGCGTACTCCACTGGTATGTCCAGTACAAGTTCTAACCCAACTACCAGTGCTAGCATCCCAGAGTATTACAGTGTGGTCATCACTGCCACTGGCTAGGGTTTTGCCATCAGTACTAAACGCAACTGATCTCACACAACCGGTATGTCCAGTAAACCTGTTGAGGCATTGACCCGTGTCACCATCCCAGAGTATTACGGTGTGGTCGCTACTACCACTAATCAGGGTATTACCTTGAGGATTAAAAGCAACTGAGAACACTTCATCAGTATGTCCAGTACAAGTTTGCAAGCAGCTGCCATCACTGACTTGCCATAACTTGACGGTATGGTCAGCACTACCACTGGCTAAGGTTTTACCATCCCGACTAAACGCAACAGAGCGTACCCAATTAGTGTGACCCTCACAGATTACCAGTAGTTTACCAGTTTGCACATGCCATAGGCGAATCTGAAAATCTGTATCACAAATTGCCAACATCCTCCCATCTGGACTAAATGCTGCTGATAACATATTCCCTAGGGTTTCAGTAAACACTGAGCCAGCCAAGTCACAGCCAGCGAAATTGACATTGTGTAATTTCAGTCCCTGTAGGTTGGCTTGCCAAACTGTCAGACCATAAAAGTCATAGCCGTTTAAATCAATCTGTAATTGACTAAGTAAATTAATAGTATTACCACTGACATATCCCATCTGGAGAGTAGATTTTTTAACCCCAGGAGTCGGGGCGCGCAGCATTGATAGGATTTCCAGGAGATGGTTTTCCAGCTGTTTTGTAGAACCAAAACTAGAGAGTAATTTCTCAATAATCGGTTCGAGAATCAGACAGACTTGAGCATCCCGAACATAGTCAGGGGCGCTGGCTTTGAGTAGGGAGTGAGTGCGGAAGATAGTGATATTTTGACTAATAATCTCTTCAGGAATCTGCTCGATCAGTCGATTAATCATGTATTCCATGACTACAGGTTGTTGGGTAAACCCAGTTGAGGTTTTCTCAATCAATGACCGCCGTTGTAGAGACCCTACAGCTTCTAAAATATCCGTAGCGCATAGGTAGCATACAAAGTCTTCTTGCAGTTCTTCAAGAGAAATGGGTTCCCGATTGATAGCTAGCCAGTACATCAGTTCCTTTTCTGTGGAGGTAAGGCGCTGAAAGTGCCGATCTAGTAAATCCCGAATATCATCAAAAATGAATGAGCCTTCCTTTAAAAAATCCAGAAACTGAGCAATATTGCTATCAAAAAAGTCTCTGACTGCACAGGCTACCATCTTTAAGGCTAAAGGATTTCCGGCATAACGCTCAATTAGGGTCATCCATTGGGTGTCATCCCCAATAAAATGTCCTTTTTCCTTAAAGATTTCCTGTCCGTGGGTTTCTGGTAAACCTTTGAGTGGGAAGCAGCGAACCGGTAAGGCTTCCCCCTCCAGAATGTTCAAGTCTTGAGGTGGCTCCCGGGAGGTCATCACTAGGCAGCTATTGTGGGAAGTTTCCCCAATAGTTCTGAGTAGCTCACCGTATCCAGCATATCCCTCTCGATAGCCACCGGTGCGAGAACCACTTTCGAGGATCGATTCGGTATTATCAAGAACCAGCAGGCAACGCGCCGTCTGTAAATACTGAATCAATCGCAAAATTTTGCCATCCACAGACGATGGTAAATTCGTTTCCTGCTGCACAGACAGAAATTGAATCATGTCTGCCAGGACTTCCTCTAGGGGCGGAGCATTCCGTAGACTGCGCCACATCACAAACTCAAATTTATCCTGTAGCAGATGGGCTAACTTCACAGCCAAGGTGGTTTTGCCAATTCCCCCCATCCCTAGAAGTGCCACCAGGCAGCAGTTGTCCTGTAGAATCCATTCCTGTAGGGTATTCAGTTCCTGCATCCGACCGTAGAAACTCCTCGGTTCTGGAGCTCCACCCCAATCAAGATGTCCAATTCCAGCCAGAGCAGTTGTCGATAGCGCTGTTAGCTCCATCTGATCTATCTCAATCTCATCCGGCTCAACTACCTTTTCCCAATCAAGACCTACAGCACTACAAATGGCCATGAAGGTGTCAGTACGAATTGACTGTCTGCCCCAAAATCGGTTTAAGGTTGCCCTAGAGGTAAATGCACTGGTATACCAAGCTACCGCTGTTTTGTTCCATCTTTTCTGACGTCTAGCTTGGTCTACTAATTTAAGTCCTGATTCAGATGCTCGCACGGAATTCATCATAACTCCACTATCTTGCTTTGCTTAACCCCCAATCCATGGGGTCGATCGCTATGGCACCATCCCTAATCCAGCCATCACTATACCTAACTCTTTAATGTATGGGTGACCAAAAAGCCGCGCAATGTAGAAATGTTATGGAAAGTTATGGAATTAGTTAGGGAAGAGGAAATCTGAGGGAAACATGAGAAAAATCTCAGAAACACAGCATAACTGAAACCACTGAGACAAAAACTGAGACAAACCGGTTTAAGTTCTAGACTAGCAGAGCTGGTTGTAAAAATACAGTTCCCCACTCCCTACTCCCTCGGTGCCCTTGACTCCCGACTCCCTATTCCCTTGGCTATATAAGTTATCCTGTTAAGTTAAACCTGAGCCAAATCTAAGAAATTCCTGAGATTACTCAAAAAAAAACCAGGCAGCTCACCTGAGTTTCAGTTACTAAGACAAAAACTGAGGCAAAAACTGAGACTTTCGGTTTGTCAGTGTCAGGCACGATAGAAATATCGAGATTGAGCTAAGTGCCATGAAACACTAAAAGTTAGTTTTCCAGTAAGCATGCAGCTATCAGCTATCAGCTATCAGCTATCAGCTTATGCGCACGGTTATTGAGGAGGAAACTGTTTTGAATAAAAGAGGTAAGCATTCGTTTAATCTCTGTTACGGAAAGCTATTCGCGTAGCGTGGCCATAGGCCAAACAGGTTTATTTTAAGCTAACGGCTGACAGCTGTTCGCGTAGCGTGGCCAACGGCCAACGGCTGACAGCTGACGATTTTGGAAAACACAACATCCTGTAATCGATTCAAAAGGAGTCTGTTATGTCTCTTGGTAAAAATTATCGTTTGGCAAGAATTCTCAAAGGATTAGACAACTATTTTATAGTCCCAATTGACCATGGGTTTACACTGGGTCCGGTTAGTGGTCTGGCAAAAGTTCATCAATTTATCAGATCGTTACCGGAGAAAACCATTAGTGCAATTGTTGCTCATCAAGGGATAGCTCGGGCAATTCATCCAGGTTTAATTCAGAAAGATATATCGTTAATTTTGCATCTTTCTGGGTCAACGAACCTATCTCCCGATCCATCTTCCAAACATCTAGTCAGTAGTGTTGAACAAGCCATTAAGCTTGGTGCAGATGGAGTTTCAATTCACGTTAATCTTGGGGCAAACGATGAATACCGTATGCTCAAAGATTTCAGCCAAATCTCAGCCGCCTGTCATCAATGGGGTATGCCATTGCTAGCAATGGTTTATGCACGAGGAGAGAAGATTAAAAATGAGTACGATGCAGATGCGATCGCTCACTCAACCCGATTGGCCTGGGAGCTAGGAGCAGATATTGTCAAGGTTAACTACACTGGCGATGTTCAATCGTTTAAACAAGTTGTTAATGCCGTTGACATCCCTGTTATCGTTGCCGGAGGAGCAAAGAGCAATGCAGATAGCTCGATCTTATCGATGATCAAAGATGCCATCAAGGCTGGCGGTAAAGGCGTTGCTGTTGGTAGAAATATATTTCAACACAGTAATCCCTCATTCATTTCTCAAGAAATTGCCAAAGTTATCAGTAATCCCTATCAGTTTGCCATCAAGGAGGTAGCGTAATGAAATTATCTTGGTTAGACCTAAGAAGCTTTAATGATGTTGACTATAAAGCACTGTGTGGGTCTCTAAATTCTGATATCAATGGAGTGGTAGTTGATTCATCAAGTCCAGTCATGGATTGTCATGATTCTGTCTCTCGCATTGCTTTTGTAGACAGCCCAGAAGAAGCAGAAGGATGTATCGATAACGCCGATATATTACTGTTTGATCATTCCTGGTATTCTGAAATAACTACTCAACCAGAAACCTACAAATCTAAAGCAGAAATTGGATTTTTTATTCATGTTATCGACGACGAAACCTTACAAACTGCTTGTAAGATAGCTAGACAGTAAAAATGGGCTGTCATCTATTTTAAAGACCCCACAAAAATTCCTCTGGAGATTGTTTTAGCATCAGCGGACAACACGGATGGCCAAATAATTACCGTTGTCAAAGATATTCAGGAAGCAGAAATTGTCCTGGGGGTCTTAGAAAAAGGGTCACATGGGGTCATGCTAACCCCTAACGGGATTATCGATGCCAGGGAGCTTGGGCAACTGTGTCGTAAGGCCAACAATTTGGAAGTTTCACTGGAAGAACTTGAAGTAACAAAAATTTCTCATATTGGAATGGGAGAGCGGGCTTGTGTAGATACTTGTTCTAACTTTGCCAAAGATGAAGGTATACTCATTGGTTCTTATTCCCAAGGAATGATTTTAGTTAGCAGCGAAACCCATCCACTCCCCTACATGCCAACTCGTCCTTTCCGAGTCAATGCTGGTGCTATACATTCTTATTTAGTGTCTAGTGTTAGCCAAACTAATTATCTTAGTGAGCTCAGTTCAGGACACAAAGTATTAGGAGTAAATTGTGATGGCAAGGCACGAGAAATAGTTGTAGGCAGGATGAAGATAGAAGAGA
>NZ_JAAHGN010000205.1:0-8803 GCF_010672485.1 Moorena sp. SIO2C4
TTTGGTTGTGCTGCTGCAATTGTAGGTTCATTGTCCCGGATGGGGATAATCTGCTTAGTGGGTATACCAATACTGGTAACATTTTTGGGAAATATAACCGAACCCGCCATCCAAATTACGGCAGGAATAGGGAGTTTTATTGGTGGTCTATTTGGTCCCCAACTGCTGATGATAGCTAGAAACTTGAAAGACTCTTTTTCCAGTCAAAGATCTGCTTCTTCGCGGGTTAGGTCGGCTTTAGCACGGCTTTCTCACCGTAAGTGGGAAGAAGATGCACCGATTTGGGGTCATGCCATTAAAGTAGGTAAAGGCCCTGATGTTGTCGCTGGTATGCCTATTGGAAGTCACCACACTTGGTATGGTGCTTTATATACTCATGGAATCGTCGGGTTTATTGGAATATTAATTCCTATAGTCTATACTTTTATAGAACTTTTAATTAAAGCTCAAAGGAGTAAAGTTGCCACAACAGCACTAACAATACTATTAATTTGTATCCTGTTTTCCTTTGGGGAAAATCTAGAGGGATTAGCTTACCTCTACTGGCCTGGTTTGGTTGTAGTAGGGATGGGACTAAAATAAAAATGCTCAAGGGGTTTGTCTAGACCTTTTGTGGGTAATTACCATGTACTAATTATATACAGAAAAAGGATAATCGCCATGGCCACCATATCTGTAATAGTTCCAGTTTATAACGGAGAAAAAACTATATTAGAAACGATCCAATCGATTCAAGCACAAACGTTTTCAGATTTTGAGTTAATTGCCATTAATGACGGCTCCACTGATGGGACATTAGATGTAATCAGTACAGTCAACGATCCTCGATTGAAAGTGTTTTCCTATGAAAATGGCGGATTGCCAGTGGCACGTAATCGTGGCATTCGTCGCTCTAGGGGCGAGTTTATTACGTTTATAGATGCCGATGATTTATGGAAACCCGATAAATTGGAGCTACAGTTAGCAGCACTGCAAAAAAATCCTGAAGCCGGAGTGGCTTACAGTTGGACTGCCTTTATAGATGAGAATAGCAAATTTTTGTTTGCTTGGCAACCACTCTATTGGGAGGGTAATGTTTATCCCCAATTACTAATTCGTAACTTCATATCCAGTGGTTCCAATATCATGGTTAAGCGGAAGTATATTGAAGCAGCTGGAGAATTTGACCCATGCCTGAAATCAGTTGAAGATTGGGATTATTACCTCAGGCTAGCAGCTTTATGTCCTTTTGCACTGGTTCCTAAATACCAAATTCTCTACCGTCGCTCTTCCCAGTCAATGACCTCTAAAGTGGATGTGATGGAGAATGCGAACCTAATTGTAATTGAAAGAGCATTCAAGGCAGCTCCACCAGAACTTAAGTCTCTTAAAAATAAGAGTTTAGCGAATGCCTATCGTTATCTTGCTAAGCAGTGTATAGCTAATGCTTTTGATAATGAAGCAGTAAAGCTAGCTATTAAAAAACTAAGCTATTCCATAAAGCTTTATCCAAAATTTTTGCTAAGCAAGGAAACTATGCGTCTGATTTTAAAACTATTAATAATCAAAATTATGCCTAAAAAACTAGCTGGACATTTAATCCAACTAATCGGCCAGAAAATGCCGATGGTATCTGTTGATAATCGGATGATTTAAGAGCACTAACTACCACTCTAATTTTACAGATATCAATTTCGACAGATATCAATCATCACAAGGATGGCAGGATGGGAGATCCACTGTGAAAATTGTCAAAACAATCGGGAGTCGCATTAAGCAAAAACTAGGTAACCGTAGCACTTTTACTCGCAATCTTGGTTGGATGGGAGTGGCACAGGCATTTATTCGGGTTTCCCGTTTAGCTGCAACGTTTATTTTGCCACGCTTCTTAACTCCCCATGACTTTGGATTAGCTGCACTGGTTCTGACGACCTATGAATATTCACAAACAATAACGCGGATCGGTGTTCATGCTAGAATTATACAGGCGGAAGCCGATGAGCTGGAAGACATTTGTAATAGTGCTTATTGGTTAAATTGGGTACTTTTTGCAAGTCTATTCGTTATGCAGTGCCTTGCTGCTTTTCCAGTTGCGTGGTTTTATAAGGATAACCAACTTATTTTACCCATTTGTCTATTAGCATTTAACTTTTTGATTGCTCCCTTAGGAGCAGTACAGTCAGCACTAATTCAAAGGGATAATCGAATTCAGGTAACGGCTACTGCTCGCGCTCTCAGATATGCCACCGCCAATATTTTAACCGCTGTCTTTGCTGTTCTTCATCTGGGAATGTGGGCGATAATACTTCCCATACTAATAGCTAGCCCTATAGAATTCATTACCTATCTGTTCAAACATCCCTGGCGGAGAACTGGCTCTTTCACAACCAAATACTGGGGTAAGATTTTTCGCTTTGGAATCAATTTCCTGGGGATTGAACTTTTAAAGACTCTCAGGGAAACTCTCGACTATCTTATCATTGGTCGCTTTATAGGAATTGACCTATTAGGTGTTTACTACTTTGCTTACAATGCTGGATTGGGAATTAGCTTGACTATCGTCCAATCCATTACTACTGCTTTATACCCTGCCCTATGTGAAGTCCGGACAAACTTATCGAAATTTAAGCAAACATACTTTAGCAGTCTGAAGACGATTGGGAAAGTGATTGTTGGTTTTGTTGCTTTACAAGCAAGTCTAGTTCCGTTTTATATTCCCATTATGGTTGGGGAAAAAATTCATACGGAAGGCTGGAGTATGGTTGTTCCCATCGTCATTTTAGTTTGCTTATCAGCAATTCCTAGACCCTTTGATATTGCTGGATTTCAGCTTTTAGCAGCCATTGATAAACCGCAAATTGGCTTGCTCTGGAATGTCTTATTTACTATCATCTTTTCCTGTAGTCTACTGATAGCAGTGAAATGGGGAATCATCACGGTCGCTGTATCGGTTTTACTGGTTCATGCCCTTTTAATTCCGTTATTTGTGGTTTGGTCTGCTAGGTATGTCTTTGCTAAACCTCAAACGTCTCCTGTAACCTTAGAGCATACTGTACTCCAATCTCATACTGTACTCCAATCTCAAGATGAGACTGATACTGATCAGTTTTATGTCAGCCAATGGACTTTATCATTAGCCAGTAGTGGGACATTCCCTAACACTCAGGGTTCTGAATTTGGTGATTGTGACTTTAATAACAGTAATAATAGTAATAGCAGTGCTGGGTTAAGCGATCGCTTCGATGATCCCAGAAAACAGCTGAAGTTGATAGCTGAAAGTGTGACGGTTTTAGAAGAAGCGGCAAAGCAGCTAAATATATCTCTAGATAGCTTAGATAAGCCTTCGATTCAACTAATCGATAACTCTACAATGATGGTTTTTGAAATTTCAGGAGTCACCCCTGAGGAAGCGCAACGGAGAGCCTTCGCCATTAATCAGGCGTTTAACAAAAGACTGGAACAACTCAGAAAGCAAGAAATTGCTCAACAAGAAAAGACTATCCCAGTGTATATAAAATCAGCCGAAAACGATCTAGAAAAAGCACAGCAACGCCTAGCTGAAAAAACGGCGAACATAGGATTGCCCTTAAACCAGCTCTTAGAGACAATAGAAACACTACGGCGGAAAAAGATTGAATTACGGCGCAAAAAGATTGAATTGCTGGCTGAGCTAGTACCGACTCAGTCTGATCATAGTCATTCTACCAATCCTCAGATTATGAATCCTGTTCACCATCAGCCTCAAGCTAGCTTATTCCAAGATGATCTACCCTTAGAAATGGATGATATTAAACCACAACTACAAGGTAGTGATGACAAGGCCAGGGATCTAGAGTTTCAGATTTCTCAGCTTGAAGTAAAACTTAGCAAAATGTCCCAAGATGCCTTGACTCTGGAAATTATAGAGCGAGATTTACGGATTGCACAAACCGTCTATTCCTCTGTTTTAAGCCAATGGAAAATTATTAAGTCAGACTCATCTATTATGTATTATCCCCAACTGCAATTGGTAGCGGGTCCCACCTTAGCTACCAGATCACAAATGCAAAATAGTCTAGTACACTTGGGCATAAATTTGTGATCAGTTCCTGGGAAGATGATAGTGGTCAGGAGGTAATTTTTAGTCGTCAGTTGTCAGTTTCAAGTATTTATCTATTTTTTTTGAGAAATTTTCTTTAAAAAAATAAATAAAATTAAAACTAGTTCTATTTAAAACCACTGGTCAAACAATGAAACATGTTTCTGTCATTATTCCCGTCTACGGAGTTGAAAAGTATATTGCAGCAGCGGTGCAGTCTGTTCTCGACCAGACCTATACCAACTTTGAACTGCTCATTATTGACGATGAATCCCCAGACAGTAGTATAAAAATTTGTCAAGAATTCTCGGATCATCGAATTAAGATTATTCATCAAACTAATCGGGGACTTGCTGGAGCGCGCAATACAGGAATTCGCCATGCCGAAGGAGATTATTTAGCGTTTTTAGATGGGGATGACTTATGGTTGCCTCACAAACTGGAAAGACATATTGAACACCTAGAAAAATTGCCAGAGGTAGGGGTTAGTTTTAGCCGTTCTGCATTGATTGATGAATCTGGAAATTTATTGAACACTTATCTAATGCCTAAGTTAAAGGACATTACCCGATCAGATTTATTCCGGTCTAGTCCTATTGGTAATGGTTCAGCTCCCGTAATTCGACGGGAAGTCTTTGAAGCCCTTAAGTATCAAGATAACCTTTACGGCACTACAGAAGATTTTTACTTTGATGAAAACTTTCGCCGCGCTGAAGATATTGAATGTTGGCTACGTATTGCGATTCAGACAGACTGGAAAATTGAGGGAATCCCTGAAGCACTAACCCTATATCGAGTCAATTCAGCCAGTCTTTCAGCGAACTTAGTCAAACAGTTAGATTCCTGGAAACAAGTACTAGAAAAAACTCGCTCCTACGCTCCTGAATTGATTGAGAAGTGGGGAAATTTAGCCCTGGCCTATCGATTGCGAAACTTTGCTCGTAGTGCAGTACGTCTTAAAGATGGACCAATGTCTGTCAAACTAATTAACGCTGCTTTGGCAACTTACTGGCGTCTTCTCTTGGAAGAACCAAGCCGTACCCTTCGGACTTTGGCTGCTGCCTATTTACTTTGGCTGTTGCCTAAGCCCCTATATTCCCACCTCGAAGTTCTGGCTGTTAAAGTAGTGGGAATGATCCAAAGACGTCAGATTTTGCAAGACCAACTTGGACAATAATTGTCTTAGTCATTCACTATAATATCGGTGATAAAATGAAAAAAGTTTCTGTCATTACTCCAGTCTACAACGTTGAGAAGTATATTGCTGCTACAGTACAGTCAGTTTTGGATCAAACTTACCAAAATTTTGAATATTTGCTCATTGATGATGGTTCTCCTGACCACAGTGTAGAGATTTGCCAGGAGTTCCTAGACCCGAGGATCAAAATTATTCGTCAGGAAAATCAGGGAGCTAATGCAGCAAGGAATGAAGGCATCCGCCAAGCCCAGGGAGAGTATATAGCATTTTTAGATGGCGATGACCTATGGTTGCCTCAAAAGCTAGAAAAACATATTGAACATTTGGAAAACAATCCAAATTTGGGGATTAGCTTTAGCTGTTCTGGGTTTATCGATGAAGCAGGAAATCCCCTAGGAATCTATCAACTTCCCAAGCTGAAGGACATCACCATCGGTGACATAATTTGCCGTAATCCTATTAGTAATGGCTCCTGTGCTGTGTTCCGCAAGCAGGTATTTGAAGCCATTAAGTACCAAGAGACTATCAACGGAAAGACCAAAGACTTTTATTGGGATGAAGGATTGCAAGGGTCACAGGATTTGGATTGTTGGTTTCGCATTGCTATCCAAACCAATTGGCACCTGGAAGGCATTGCTGACTCTTTGACTCTATACCGAGTAAATTCCGGTGGTATATCAGCTAACTTGTTCAAAAAACAAAAGTCTTGGGAACAGGTAATTGAGAAGACTCGTTCCTATGCTCCTGAGGTGGTGGTTGAGTGGGAAAACCGTGCCCGTGCTTACCATTTGAGGTATCTAGCTCGTAGGGCAGTTACCTTGAGAGATGGTGCCATGGCTGTCGAATTCTTCAACCAAGCTCTGGGTACCTACTGGCAGATGCTCTGGGAAGAACCACGTCGTACTGTGTTAACTGGGGCTGCAGCCTATTTGCTCTGGGTTATACCTCAGAATCTTTACAAGCATATAGAAGCTGTAGCTTTAAAAACCACAGGGTCTTCACAAAAGCGCCGGATTTCTCAAGCAATCAGAGGTACATGAAATGTCATCTATTAGCAAATAGCTAAAACCCTGCTACCAATGCATGCTGGTTTTGGGGTAATGGGTAATAGGTCTGCCAATGATCCATTCCCCATTACCCATTCCCCATTACCCATTACCTATTACCTATTACCTATTACCTATTACCTATTACCTATCTCCAAAGTAAAAAACCTACCCTTGTCAGCCACTCCCCACTCCCGATTCCCGACTCCCCACTCCCCACCCAAATGTAAAAAACCTACCCCTGTGAGCACAGCCCCTCTCCATTCGCGACGGCATCAAGACAGTGAAATTGGATATTTTGTGAGTTGTAGCTAATTGTAAAATTTATGTCTACTAATTGTGAAATTTATGTCTAGTTTTGATAAATTATATCTATCGCTAGACATTTTTTTTTGCTATATTTTTTGATTATGATATACTTCTATAAAGTCTGGTTTTATCGCTTTTATATAAGCTTACAGGGATGGCAGATTGAAATCATGATATTGCTTAATTGCCTACTTTTGACGTTCACTGTCTTATCTAGTTGTCGTATATACTACCAATGCTACCGGAAAATATATTATACAATTAAACAAAAATTATTATACAAAACTTGATAACTATAAAACTATAAAACAAAAACTAATAAAATTTATCTGGGGGGCGACCAGCGCCCCAAAGTACTTGCCAGCTTGAGGTTTAAGCTTACAGTGACTTATCAACTATACATAGACAAAACTATACATAGACAAAAGAAGCATAGTTTGAATTATTGAGAACTCAATCCCTGATTAGTTCGTCCAAGTTTAATAAAAATCGGGTTGATAATTTTGGTAAATTAAGTACCTAAAGCTAGACCAGATAATACTTATAGCTAACCGATCACAACCTCATAAATTTTAGCCTATGAAAACTGTTTCGATAATTATCCCAGTATACGGAGTTGAAAAGTATATTGCTAGCGCAGTACAGTCGGTTATCAACCAGAATTATCAAAACTTTGAACTGCTCATTATTGACGATGAATCCCCAGACAGTAGTATAAAAATTTGTCAAGAATTCTCGGATCATCGACTTAAGATTATTCACCAAACTAATCGGGGACTTGCTGGAGCGCGAAATACAGGAATTCGCCATGCCAAAGGAGATTATTTAGCCTTTTTAGATGGAGACGACTTGTGGTTGCCTCAGAAACTGGAAAGACATATTGAACACTTAGAAAAATTTCCAGAGGTAGGGGTTAGTTTTTGCCGTTCTGCTTTGATTGATGAAGCTGGAAATTTTATGGGTGCCTATCTAATGCCTAAGCTCACTAATATTACTATATCTGATTTGTTTCGAGAGAGTCCGATCGGGAACGGTTCGGCTGCTGTAGTTCGTCGCGAAGTCTTTGACAAAATTAAGTATCAGGATAATCTTTACGGCCCTACAGAAGATTATTACTTTGATGAAAACTTCCGTCGTGCTGAAGATATTGAATGTTGGCTTCGCATCGCTATTCAAACTGACTGGAAAATTGAGGGAATACCTGAAGCACTAACCCTGTATCGAATTAATACACAAGGGTTGTCAGCCAATCTCTTCAAACAGTTCGAGTCCTTGGAACAAATGATTGAAAAGACCCGTTCCTATGCTCCCAAAGTGACCAGCCGATGGGAAAACATTTCTAGGGCTTACCAATTGCGGTACTTGGCTAGGAGTGCGGTTCGTCTTAAAGTAGGTTCAGATGCTGTGACATTTATACATCGCTCATTATCCAATCACTGGCTTATCCTACTAGAACAGCCACAGCGAACAATCTTAACCTTAATAGCCGCTTATATGCTTTGGTTATTACCGAAGTCTTTATATGCTCAAATTGAATTGCTTGTCTCTAAGCTGCTCAAAAATGTTAAAAAACAGCCTCTTGTCCAAAACTAGTACCGCTGGGCGGAATTCAAAATTCAAAATTAAAAATTAAAAAACCTTATAGAGTAATATTATTCTATAAGGGTTTACCTAGTTTGGAATCGTATCTTTATTTACTTTGTGCTTTTCTAGCATGATTAACTAATTTCAAGGTTTGAGTCTACTATGAAAAAAGTATCGGTAATTATTCCAGTCTATAAGGTTGAAAAATATATAGCAGCCACAGTAGAATCTGTGCTCGCCCAAACCTATAAAAATTTTGAGTTGCTACTCATTGATGATGGCTCTCCTGACAACAGTATCCAAATATGTCAACAAATTAACGATCCGAGAATTAAAATTATTCGTCAGGATAATCAAGGAGTCTCAGCCGCTAGAAATACTGGTATTCGCCATGCTCAAGGAGAGTATATCGCTTTCTTAGATGGAGATGATCTATGGGTTCCAGAAAAGCTAGAAAAGCATGTTTTACATCAAGAAACATCGCCCCATGTAGGAGTCAGTTTTAGCTATTCTGCGTTCATTGATGAAACAGGAAGTCCGTTAGGAATCTATCAAATAGCCAAAACTAAAGATATAACTACAGATTATATCATGTGTCGTAATCCGATT
>NZ_JAAHGN010000206.1:0-8782 GCF_010672485.1 Moorena sp. SIO2C4
ACTCCCTATTCGGGAATGCTACCAGGTCATGTTGCCGGTTTTTACAGCTACGATGAAGCTCACATCGACTTGCGTCGTCTGGCGGTGTTTTCCAAAGCCCAGTTATATTTAGACCAAGGGATTGGTCTGGAGTTAACTGAAAAGAAAGTCATTTGTGCCAATCATCCCCCTGTTGCCTTTGATTATTTATCCATTGATATTGGCAGTACGCCAGCAACGGTTGGAACACCTGGTGCAGCTAAGTATTCGATTCCTGCTAAACCGGTTCCCCTGTTTTTAGCAGCCTGGGAGCAAATCGCTGCCCAGGTGGAACAAAATCCCATGGACCCTTTCACCTTGGGTATTGTTGGGGGTGGAGCTGGTGGAGTAGAACTCGCCCTCAACATGCAAGCAAAATTGCATGGAATATTAACCGATGCTGGTCAACCGACGGAGAAGTTACAAGTTCATTTATTCCATCGAGGCACACAACTGTTACCTCAGCACAATAGGTCGGTCAGCCGTCACTTAGAAAAAATTTTCTTGCAGCGAGGCATTAGGCTTCATTTAGGGGAAAGGGTCAGTGAAATAGCTGCTAATGGCGATGACCATCCACTGGGAGCATGCCCAAGTTACACAAACATTAGTAGTGAGAGCATCTTGCTCCCTGGAAATACGGAAAACGAGCAAGATGCTCCCAGTACAAATTTACAAAAATGGGTTATCTGCGACTCTGGCTTAAAAATCGCATGCCACCATGTCTTTTGGGTGACTCAAGCTTCGGCTCCCAGTTGGATTAAAGCCTCAGGACTGGCTACCGATGAGCGAGGGTTCGTTCTCGTTGCCGATACCTTACAGTCGATTTCCCATCCCCATGTCTTTGCTACTGGAGATATTGCCACCATGCAAAACTACCAGCGGCCCAAAGCTGGGGTATTTGCTGTTCGTCAGGGAAAGCCATTATTTGAAAACCTGCGACGGATTGTCTTAGGGCAAAAACTGCTCCCTTATCATCCCCAGGCCCGATATTTAAGTTTAATTGGCACCGGGGACAAACAAGCGATCGCTTCTTGGTCATTTTTGGAGTGGCGCTCACCGCTGCTGTGGCTATGGAAAGACCAAATTGACCGCAAATTCATGGATAAGTTTGACGATTTACCGTCAATGGAAGCGGAACAACCAAGCAGTAGGGGAGATCAAGAGTCCCAAAGACAAGAAGACAATCTCTCCAGTTCCCTGTTGCCATCACCGATTAGCAAACCCAAAATGCACTGTGCAGGCTGTGGTTCAAAGGTCGGTAGTACAATCCTAGAAAAGGTGATCAAACGGCTGCCGATCATGGGAGGAGCCGATATTATGATTGGATTGGGGGACCCAGATGACGCAGCTGTTTTGCAAGTTCCAGCCGGTCAACTGCTGGTACAGACAGTCGATTATTTTCGTAGCTTGATCGATGACCCCTATATCTTCGGTCAAGTTGCCAGCAATCACTGTTTGAGTGACATTTTTGCCATGGGAGCAACCCCTCAAAGTGCCTTAGCCATCGTCACCATTCCCTACGGGACAGACGAAAAGATCGAGGAAACTCTCTATCAATTGATGTCGGGAGCCAATAAAATCCTCCAAGACTGTCAGAGTCCCTTAATTGGTGGTCATACCACTGAAGGCGCGGAATTAGCCTTTGGTCTGTCCTGCAACGGGCTAGTTCATCCCAACCAACTTTTGCGCAAAAGCGGGATGAAACCGGGGCAAGTGTTGATTCTAACCAAAGCTATTGGTACAGGAACACTGTTTGCAGCTGATATGCGCTACCAAGCTAAAGGTCGCTGGATTGAGCAGGCCCTTGAATCCATGTTGCTCTCCAATCAAACCGCTGCCCAAGTCCTTCTTGAATCCGGCGCAACAGCCTGCACTGACATTACTGGATTTGGGCTGTTCGGACACCTGTTCGAGATGGTAAAAGCCTCCCAAGTGGGCGTTGAATTAGACTTAGATACCATACCGATTTTGCCAGGAGCCATAGAAACGGTGCAAGCAGGAATTACCAGTTCCCTACACCCTCAAAATTTACGACTAGCCATCTACATCAATAATGCTACCCAGGCTAGTGATTTAGCCAAATACCAGTTGTTATTTGACCCTCAAACCTCTGGTGGACTCCTGGCTGCTATTCCAGCTGAAAACCTTGATGAATGTATCAAGAAGTTGAAAACATTTGGTCACAAGCAAAGCTCCTTGATTGGTAGGGTTATTCCTGCTCCGGAAAGTATGCCAATTACCCTGAATATTGGCTAAAGAGAAAACGCGAGCATTAAGCTGACCGCTGAATGCTTACGGAACTCCTAAAGCTGAAAGCCCCGTGTTTTCAAACCAGGGATGAAAGCTCGTAGCGACTTTAGTCGCCGTGAATAAAATCTCGACTTTTGCTTAACACTTTTATACAAGCCTGTTAAGATAAATATATATCGAATAAAGTCGAAATTCGGTGATTATTATAGAGTTCAAAGCCAAAGGGAAAAAGTCTCAGTATTCATCGATAGATGAAGATATCCGGACAGTTAAGTTCATCTGAAATAGCTGCATCCGTCTATGGTTGGACAACAATGGTACAGGGAAAAGTGACCTTAGCCGATATTCCAAAATCCTTTACAGAATTTTTTGAGATGAGGTTTTCACAGCAAAAAATATCCCGATTTTCCCATTGAGTAAGAGAGCGTATCCACTCTTAGCAGCACCTGTATCAAAAACCTTGGAAATAATACCAGCCTCTCTAACTTAGGCTTCACAATAAATCCAAGCTTCTAGGGTGATATCTTTGGCAATTTTAAATTCAGGCTGATTTCCCAAATCGATATAATCATCCTGACCATCAAAAGTGAGAACAGTCTGTTAGGAAGACACAGAAGATGCCGAGGGTCTTTTCCTACCAAAACTTCTTGAAATGTGAGAGCCTTGTGTCTTTAGACCGAGGGTGAAACAGAGAGACTGGGTTGACCCAGTCGTGTCTCTTTAGTCTTTCTTTATTTCAGATCTAATAATTTTTTCTACAAGTTCTCCCACACTGGTATTTGATTCTCTAGCTGATAATTGAAGCCACTTCCAAGTAGTCCCAGTTAGCCAAACGGTATGGGGCTTCTTCAATTCATCATGATGTACGGGTACTCCCCGCATTCTTTTTCTGGTTTTCCGCTCATTTATTGTTGACATATTCAGAACCAACGTCTTTACTAAGAGTATATTAAAAAAACAAGGAGGTGATGACAAGTGTACAAGACAATTCCAGTCAAAGCTAGTTTTTCAGAGGAGGAAAAAGCCTTTTGGTTGTTCCAATGCGAGAATGCTAATAGCCTAGGGAATTGTGCAACTTATTATGCGAAGCAAAAACATTACTCTTGGTTGGAGCAACAACCAGAAGCTTATACTACTTTCTGGAGAGGGGATGTGTTGAGATCTGGGTGGAAGACCTATAAGTGCAGGGTAAAATACGCAGAACTTTGTAAAGAACTAAAAGAGAACCCTCACTATAGAGCGATGGCAGCTCAGTCTGCTCAACAAACCCTTAAGTCTGTGGCTGAATCAATAACAAGTTATAACAAATTAGTTGGACTTTACTATAAAGGAGAAGTTGATAGGCCAAAACTTCTTAGATATAGAAAAAAAGGCGGATTGGCTGCTGTTACTTTTCCTAAGCAAGCTTTGACTTACAGGAATGGGTTCTTCTATCCCTCAATCAGTAAAGAGAGTAAACCTGAACTGCTTTGTGATATAACTTTGTCCCCTCCAGATTTTATTGATTCAGATTGGGTTAAGGAGGTCACTGTCCGACCATGCTTAGGCCAATTATGGATCGACTGGGTCATAGATGACGGGAAACAGCCCATAGACCTTAACCCCAGTCTTGACTACTCTCAAGCGTGGAGCTTCGATCATGGTGGAGATAACTGGCTAACAGGTTTATCGACTCATGGGAAAAGTCTGATTATTGATGGGCGAAAACTAAAGTCAATGAACCAGGGTTATGCTCGTCTAGTTGCAAAATATAAAACCGGAAAGTCTGATTTTTATTGGGATGCTAACTTAGATAGAGTTCAACTGAAGCGAAACAACCAGATCCGGGATACAGTCAATAAAACGGCTCGCTTTATTGTTAATCGCTGCCTCAATGACCGAATTGGCAACATTGTGATTGGTTGGAACGAACGACAAAAAGATTCAATAAATATAGGTCGAAAAGGGAATCAAAAATTTGTCGTAATCCCGACAAAGAGACTAATAGAAAGATTGAAACAATTATGCCCAGAGTATGGTATTAAACTGACAGTAACAGAAGAGTCTTATACAAGCAAGGCGTCATACTTAGACGAAGACCCATTACCAAGACACGGTGAAAAACCCAGTGGATGGCAACCTTCGGGAAAAAGAGTAAGGCGTGGACTGTATAGGACAAAGCAAGGATACCTAGTCAATGCAGACTGTAATGGTGCGGGAAACATTGCTAGGAAAGTAGCCAAACAGTTAGGTCTAGACCTAACCAAGGTGGGTAGGGGAGCTTTGACACTCCCGCATCGGTATGACGTTTTTAATTCTCTTAAAAAATCATATCGAATGAGAAGTGTTCGCGAAGCGTCGGCGAAAGCCGATAGCAGTACGGGAAAACCGCTGCTGCGTAACATCCTCATAGAATCCTCCGTGTTTTAACCGGGGGAGATGTCAATATTTGGATCTTCATCATAATAGCGGCCAATATCTACATTTTCTAGTACCCCCAAAGCATCGGGAACCAGTACGGCGGTGGAAAAGTAAAGAGTGACGAGGTAGGAGGCGATCGCCTTCTGGTCAATGCCCATCAACCGCACGGACACACCTGGAATCTCTTCATGTTCGCCAATCAAGCCGGTTTTACGCAGCCCTACCACTCCTTGCTGCGCTTCACCCACGCGCATCAGCAGAATATTGGATTTGCCTTTGGCGTCCACAGCAAGTTTATTACTGGCAATAATGGGAACTCCACGCCAGGTGATAAAGGGCGATCCAAACAGGTTCACTGTGGCTGGGGGAACCCCACGACGAGTGCATTCCCGACCAAAGGCGGCGATCGCCTTAGGGTGGGCCAAGAAAAAAGCAGGTTGTTTCCACACCTTAGCTAGGAGTTCATCCAAATCATCCGGGGTAGGGGGACCTGTGCGTGTTGAGAGTCGCATGGAAGGATCCGCCTTGTGGAGTAACCCAAAGGCTCGGTCTGGATCACCATTGCCATCGTTATTGACAATTTCCCATTCCTTGCGCTCCCTTAGCGCTTCAATAGTCAAGCGCAACTGCTCTTGCAACTGATCTCTGGCATTGCTGTATAGGTCACTGACCCGGGTATGCACCCGCACAATCGTTTGAGCCACCCTTAAGGGATATTCCGGCGGGTTATCATCGTAGTCAACAAAGGTTTGGGTGAGGGTGGGTTCCCCTTCGTGACAACTTAACATGTCAATGTTCTTTTCTCCGTCATCGTTTGCGGCAAAACCCTCTAAAATCCTGACATCCCGTCGGTTGACACGGTAAGTCCCCCCTGACACTTCAACCCAAGGCAATAGCTGGAGCAACCAGCGTGGTGAAATGGCCCGCATTTGCAGCGGGGATTTCATGGTGCAGGCTAGTTTCTTGGCTGCACGAACACTTACACTCTGTTGTGGCTGCTCCGATGTGTAAACCATAGAATCGGTTCTCTTAAACGATTAGCTTCTAACAGTAAACGCATCTAATTCCTAGGATTCCTATATATAGTGTTTTTAAAATTAAATAAACACTATTTTATGTATAAAATTCCTTGTAAACAAACGCAATAAAGCCTGGTTTATTGAAAAATACAGTTTATTGACAAGATGCGTTTACCGTGATTATGATATTTATATTGAGTTTTAGGATAGCTGGTGTTTGGCCTTTTTAATTGCTGCAATCAGCTTATCTACTTCTGCAAAGGTGTTATAAAACGCTAAGGAGGGGCGCACAGTGCTAGTCAACCCAAACCGTTTCAGGGTGGGTTGGGCGCAATGATGTCCAGCACGTACGGCAATGCCTTCACTATCCAAGAATTTCCCCATATCCTCTGAAGAAATATTCTTAAGAGTAAAGGACAGCGTACTGACCTTACCCGCTGCTGTGCCAATCTGGCGCAATCCTGGAATGGCTGCCATTGCTGCTGTAGCATAAGCCATCAATGCTTCTTCATGTTTAGCCGCCGCTTCAAAACCAATTTGATTGATATAGTCAATGGCTGCCCCTAAACCTACGGCTGCTGCCAGGTTGCCGGTACCTGCTTCAAATTTAGCTGGAATGTCGTTAAAGGTGGTTTTTTCAAAGGAAACAGACTCAATCATGTTGCCACCGCCTTGCCAGGGGGGCATCTCTTTGAGTAAAGCTGCCTTACCATAGAGAGCACCAATGCCAGTGGGGCCAAAGAGCTTGTGACCGGAGAAAACATAAAAGTCAGCCCCCAGGTCTTGAACATTGGTTCGGAAATGGGGAACCGATTGAGCCCCATCGACCACCACCGTAGCACCATGGCGATGAGCCATAGCTGCCATGGTTTTGATGGGCAGCACCGTTCCCAACACATTGGAAACATGACTCAGGGCAACGATACGGGTGCGATCGCTGAGCAGTTTTTGATATTCCTCCAGTAAGATTTCCCCTTGATCACTAATAGGAGCAACCTTTAACACGGCTCCTTTCTCTTGGGCTAGCATCTGCCAGGGTACAATGTTAGAGTGGTGCTCTAAAGTAGTGAGCACAATCTCATCCCCAGCTTTAACATGCTTGCGACCATAGGTTTGCGCCACCAAATTAATCCCTTCGGTCGTACCCCGTACAAAGACTATTTCCTTGGCTAAACTTGCACCCAGAAACCGTTGAATTTTCTCCCGAGCGTCTTCGTAGGCATTGGTAGAGCGCGCCGCTAGGGTATGAGCCCCTCGGTGGACATTGGAATTATCCTGCTCGTAGAACTGGGATAGAGTATCGATCACGCTCTGGGGTTTTTGACTGGTAGCAGCATTATCCATCCAGATCAGTGGCTTGCCATGAACCTGCTGGTGCAGAATTGGGAAGTCTCGCCGTACCGCTTCCACATCAAAGCTATCCTGGGGCAGTTGCGAGGTTTGCTGATCAGTGGAAAGCTTGGATGAGCTTGACTCCGCCGGTTTTGAGTCTGGCAAAAAGTAAAACTTAGGTGTGCTTCCAGGGGGTAGAGGCACCGCTGCTGGAGGTTCGGTTAGAGACTGATGCAGATCTGTTTCACTCAGAGCAATGTAACCAGCCCCTTCCTCTAAAATGCTCAGGAACTCGGCACCGGGTAGCATCTCAACCTGGGGTAGAGCCTCGCTGGTGCTCCGTGCCCCAAGTTGTTTGAGGTTTCGGATTTCCCCTTCCCCTTGACCTTGTAGCTCACGGCTCTGGGTTTCTATTGCCCCTCCGAGTTGTTCCGGGGCCACCATGTTGCTACCGGATGGGTCACCAGCAGGTAGCGTAGAGGCAGCAGAGGTTATGGTTGGAGACAGATTCTGCAAAAAGTAATAATCGGAGGAACTTTCCTCAAATAAAGATGCAGGTTGGGAAGAAGCCGGTGTTTTCCCCTGGATATCAGGAGAGGATTGTTGGCCCACTGCACCAGCTTGTTCAGGGTTTAGCACCGTTTTAGCTTTTGGTTCAACCTCCGATCCTAGCTGTTCAGGGTTCTGCAATGCTGTACTGGTAGATCCTGCTGCTCCCATCTGGTCTGAGCCAGATTGAGGAGAAACTGGAAGAGCAGGTTCGGTTGAGAAAATGCCTGCCATGCCTTGCTCAAACAGATGCTGTAATTCGGCTGAGTCGGGTAGGAACTCGCTGAGGCTGAGATCCCCCATTCCTGTCATGCCATTGCCACTGCTTGGAGATTGACTGGGTACTTGACGCCCTGGCCGATTGGCTTCGGTAGCAGCGGTGCTGGGTGCAGTTGTGCTTTTGGTTGCTGCCTCACTGGTTTGAGTCGCAGACAAGTTGGGGGTTTGTGCTGAGGAGATCTCAGGCATTAAGGCAGAGCCAGAGGTACCCCCCTGAGGCACTGGCGTTGATGGGGCAGATGTGGGTGTTTTTCCCTGGAGATCAGAAGATGGCTGACTAGTTCCAGCCATCTGGTCTGGGGTTGACCCCCTCGACAGCTGCTGTTGAGCTTCAGCTCCCAATAGGTCTAGGCTCTCCAGACCAGACATAAGTTGTTGAGCCTCAGACATGATTGGGTCTATTATTTGGCCTAGACCCTGTAGGCTGGACAGCTGCTGTTGGGCATCAGACAGCAATTGCTCTGGACTTTGCCCACTAGTGGTCTGCTGGGGTTGAGCCTCCGGTTGCTTGGGACTCTGGCTGCTGGATTGGGATTGAGCAGCCGCTACCGGTTGACTTAAACCCTGTCCAGTCAACATCTTTGGCATCATGCCAGCCATTGCCTCTGGTGAGGTTAGCGGTTCGGGTAGCTGGGCAAAGAGCTGATTCAATATTTGATCTAACATTTGGGGATCGGATAGATCCCCTCCGAAAGAACTTTCAAGGGGTTGACTGTTCTGAGGCGATGGGGAAAGATTTAAACCTTGTTGTTCAGTCATAATTATGGTATGTCGTAATATCTACGTTCTCCAGAACGCCCAGTGCGTCTGGCACTAGGCAGGCTACGGAAAAATAGATGGTAACCAGGTAAGTGGCAATCGCCTGGTCACTGATCCCCATTAAGCGCACGGACACGCCCGGCACTTGTTCTCCAGGCACGCCAGTTTTTTGTAGA
>NZ_JAAHGN010000207.1:0-8780 GCF_010672485.1 Moorena sp. SIO2C4
TAATAGGCAATAGGCAATAGGCATGGGGTGCATCTCATATTTGTAAAAAAGTTGCGTAGGGTGCGTTAGGGGGGCCTCATTTTCCGCCTCGTAGCCAGGGTTTGGATAGCTCGCCCCGTAACGCACCACCGTGTCAAACAGCAAAAATGAGATGCACCCTAGGCATGCTAGCAATAGGCAAAAAATAATGTGTACATCATAGCTATGATAAACGCTATATAATAGTAATCTAATAGTAATATAAATTCTATAGGGTACCTAAATGAATTGTGATAATTTTTGATTACCGACTCCCGACTCCCGACTCCCGACTCCCGACTCCCGACTCCCGACTCCCGACTCCCGACTCCCGACTCCCTTTACTCTAGTAATATAATTAGAATAATGGTTGCCAAGTTTTGCCGCTATCTTTGGATTGTAATATCCCATTCTGATCATTAGCAGCGTATAAAAATTCGGGATTAGACGGGGCGATCGCCATATACAAAAATAAGTCTCCTGTTTCTGAGCTTATGGCTTCCCAATTCTTACCCCCATCGGTACTTTTAAAGAATCCTCCGGAGTCTTCGGAAAGAATGTGAAATCCATAAATTACTGTCTTTTCTGCTTCGGATTTCAGAGCCAAACTAGCAACAAGGGACTCTTGAGAATTAGGGACTAAAATCCAGCTTTTTCCACCATCCCTAGTCTCAAATAATCCCAGAGTTGTAGCGGCAAACAGGTGCTCAGGATTGCGCGGGTCAACTACTAAGTTATGGGGATTATCCTCCAGTCCCTGCGCTGGTAATTGATTCCAGGTTTTGCCACCATCTTTTGAAACCAACAAGCCTTGTTTTCCAGAAACCGCCCATCCATAAATTACCTTGGGATTAGCTGGTGCGATCGCTAAAGTCAGAAAATCTACCCCGAGCAGGGATTTGAGCTGCCATTGTTGCCCTTTATTGTAGCTAGTCAGAAAACCGAGCTTGCCTCCTGATGGTGGATGTAAGCTAGCATAAAAGCGTCCGCTATCTTTGGGATGAGCCACAAAGCTGGTGAAATTAGAACGAGTTTCCCCAACTTGCAGCCATTTCCCTGCTTCAGTACGCTGCAATAACCCATGATGGGTGGCTACGTAGAGGATTTCCGGATTCTCTGGACTAACAGCCATAGCGTGAATATTAGTCTTCTGCCACCACTTCTCAGGAGCATCACTAAGAATAACGTTGTTATTAGTGACATTATTGGTCACTCCTGTTATGGTTGACTGAGTGATATTGGTTTTAATTGTGGTGGGTTGACAACCCATCACCGTAATAGCGACAATACTGTAAATAAACCAATTTTTAACCATATCGTTTATCTCTACATTCATCTATACATCAATTGCTTGATTGAAGCGGGTACAAGTGGCCCTACCACCAGTAATCCTAAGATGAATTCTCCCAATCCAAGGAGTGGACTGGTAATTTCAAATCTGGTAGTTAACGTTTTACTATCCACTGTTGCTGCTTCGGAAACTGTAGCGGTTGCCACAGGAGGAGTTATTGGTACTGATACCGATTCTAGATCAAGCTGGTTTGATGGTGATGGCGTAGTTGCTACTTCTGGGGTTTGTTGAGGTATGTTTGTTTGTGAAAATGTCCGGTGTGGGCAAGCAAAGGTTCTTTAATGTATTATATGTCTGGTGTATAACTCCATTATTTGGGAGTTGTCGCTCAGGAGTGGCGAGCTACAATATCTTAAAATATTAGTTAGACATTCGTTGTCTTTTTGTATCCCTTAGGATACAAGCCATGATCGAAATCCGGCAGACCGAAGCTTATTCCAAGTGGTTCAGTGGCTTGCGCGATCGACAAGCAAGGGCAAGTATTGATATTCGTATTCGTCGTTTGTCGATGGGCAACCCCGGTGATGTGAAACCAGTGGGAAGAGGAGTTTCGGAACTGCGTATTAACTATGGACCTGGCTAGAGAGTGTATTTCGTGCAGCGCGGGAGTACCTTGATAATCCTCCTTGCAGGTGGTGACAAGCGCACCCAAGACCGGGATATCAAGACAGCCCTAGATCTAGCACAAAAGGTATAGGAGATCGTGATGACCAACATCAAAACCCATCCCTGGGATGTGGCAGAACATCTGAAAACCAAAGAAGATATGGCTGCCTATCTTGAAGCTGCTCTTGAAGATGGGGATCCTGCCTTGGTAGTGGCTGCTCTACGGGATATTACTCGTTCCAAAGCAATGACACAAATTTCTCGCGAAACGGATCTCGGACATGAGAGTCTTGATCAGGCGTTGTCGATGAAAGGTAATCCAGAGTTAGCCACTTTTCTCAAGGTAATACAGGCACTTGGTCTACGGTTGCGGGCTACTCCGATATGAAGTATTGGGTAGCTCGATCATTGTGATCTCGTAGTGGACTGATTACTTTTTTGCTATTTACTTGTAAGTTAGTCAGCCCCCCGCATGGTTTTTAACGGGGTGCTGAATCTATTTAGAATACTATAGAGTTTCTCATCTTAATAAGATACAGACACATATTTTTGCCATGTTCTGTGTTCCATAAAATCTCAAACTTATGTACTTGAGCTATTTAAGAAATGCTATATATCCTTTATTAGTTACTCGCTTTACCTTCAGAACTCCTCCTAACAATCCTGCTGCCAAAATACCCACAATAGAAGCAGGCTCAGGAACAGAAGCGGGTTCAGAAATGGATGCGAAAACGCCACTAGCACTGTATGGGAGATTATCAAAACTAGGATCGAGAGAGACTAAAACATTCGGACTAAGATCTTGAATCGCTTTGGTCTGTCCTTGTGTTGTTCCTGGATCTGACTGTGTATCAACTTCAATATGCAAAGGTGTTTCAGGGGAGAAATTGGGTTCACTTAGATTTAATGCCGCAACTAAATCCCAAACGGGATTAGGGTCATTATCACTTTGGATAACAGTTAGGGCAAAGTCTAATAACTCGGCAGCAATTAAGCTCTCAGGTGTTCCAGTTTCTATCCATGCCGCTTGATCTTCACGAGTGAATTCGATTTGGTTTGTTGCATCCAGGGGAGTTAATTCAATTTTCAAGCCATTGTTTCCCGCCTCAAACACTTCTTGAGCAGCTACTGGGTCAATCCAGATGTTAAATTCAGCCACTGTATTGGTTGAAAAAGGCGGATCAGGCAGCACAGGTAGATTTCCGGGCACAAACACTGCACCACCCATGATTTGGACAACAGAGATATTTTCAACAATAGTGGGGTCAAGGCGAAGTGCTTCTGCAATATTAGTGAGTGGACCCGTTGCCAGGATAGCCACAGGAGAAGGTGAATCCTTAACGGTTTCTACAATTAATTCCGCTGCATTCCTTCTTTCAACAGATGGAGCACTATCGGGCAAGGTGACAAAGGGTGACCAAAAGGTATCCGAAGCATCTCGGATGAATGAAGGAAACTCGTTGTTTCCTGCAAGTGGATCAGGTCTGCCGATTCCCACAGGGATGCCTGTGATATTGAGTCGCCCTAGCATCCCCTCGACATTATCGACAAAGATGTTGGGGCGAGCAATCCCTTGGGAAAGAGTGAGTGCTTTAACGTCAAATTGAGGATTGCCTAGCATGTAAGCCCAAGCAGTCATTCCATCCTGGCTGCCATCATCATCAAGAATAACGGCAGTTTTTTGTGTCACCGAGGCAGCAAAGGCGGCCTGGTTAGGAAGACTGAGATTAAGCGCGATCGCTCCTGATAAAGCAGTTGTCACTGCTGCAAAGCTAAGAAAACAGGGATTGCTTTTCATGTGCTTATGTTATGGTGAATAATTACGAACTAGAAGTCTATGAGAAATCCATCCATTTCATGGAATAACTGCTGCTAACAGTAACAGTAAAGATGCGCCCAAGACATTCTACCATTAGCAATATCCCCATAAGTTAAACCTTTCTTAGTCAGGACTTACGCTACAAATTTATCTTTAGGGTCTCCCTAAAGACCCTACTACTGGGACTTGATATTAGGGTTTCCTCGATGAGTGGATCAGGCAAGAGATAATAAGTCTTGACCCTGCAGCTTGCTTATTTCCATGGAAACCACCACTCAAGATATGCGTTCGCTTCCATTGCCCCCTGGTAATGTCTGTTTACCCATTATCGGTGAGACCATCAGCTTTTTAACGGATCGAAATTTCCACAAAAAGCGGTTAGACAAGTATGGGCGCATCTACAAAACCCACATTTTTGGTAGTCCTGCGGTGACGATGACTACTGCAGAAGCGAATCAATTTCTGTTTACTAACGAAAATAAGTATGTTGCTGCTAGCTGGCCCAAAAGCACAGCAACCTTACTTGGAGCGGCCTCACTGACTAACCAAAATGGAGAATTCTACCAGAAGCGCCGCAAGTTAATGTCCCAGGCGTTTCAACCGAGAGCATTAGCTAGTTATATTCCCACCATGGCCAACATTACTAGCAACTATCTTGAGAAATGGGAAGAGATGGGAACCTTAACCTGGTATCCTGAACTGCGGGACTATACCTTTGATATCGCTAGTACCTTGCTGATGGGAACTGATGCAGGTTCCCAAACCGCTTTGGCTCAAGTATTTAAGAACTTTTGTGAGGGATTGTTCACTATCCCAATTTCTCTACCTTGGACAAGGTTTGCTAAAGCATTGCGTGCTCGTCAAGGATTGCTGACCCATATTGAAACCATTGTGCGACAGCGACAGCAACAGAAAAATTCCGGACAGGACGCCTTAGGATTATTGTTACAAGCCCGGGATGACGAGGGGAATTCCTTGAGTTTAGATGACATCCAAGACCAAGTAATTCTGTTGTTGTTTGCAGGCCACGAAACCTTAACCTCTGCGATCGCATCCTTTTGTCTGCTGACAGCGCAGCATCCAGATGTTCTTGCCCATCTCCGTGCTGAACAACAGCAGTTTTCTGGTTCAGAACCCCTAACCATGGAACATCTCAAGCAGATGACGTATCTAGAGCAAGTGCTCAAAGAAGTGCTGCGCATAATTCCGCCTGTTAGTGGTCTGTTTCGGAAGGTTATTCAGTCTTTTGAATTTAACGGTTACTTGATTCCTCAAGGTTGGACTATACTGTGCCAAATTACCGAAACCCACAAAGATGAGGAAATTTATCAATATCATCAACGCTTTGACCCAGATCGGTTTGGCCCAGAGAGGACAGAAGATAAACAAAAAATATTTGGATATATCCCCTTTGGTGGCGGTTTACGGGAATGTTTAGGCAGGGAGTTTGCCAAATTAGAAATGAGGATTTTCGCGGCTCAATTGCTCCGGGATTATGACTGGAAATTAGTGCCCGATCAAGATTTAGAAATGGTGGTGATTCCAACTCCCCATCCCCGGGATGGACTTAAGGTTAAGTTTAGCCGTAGAGTAAACTATTAACTATAGGATTTTTATTGGATAAGAAAATGTCGCCCTGTCTAAGCCATCCTAAGACACTGCTGTAGCTAAATGAACTTGTGTTAACATTTGATACAACTTATGAATCTACAGGTGCTGTTATTGACAGCTTAGATCGGTCTCCTATAGAATAACCCCGTGACTTGCTACGCTTAAACACAGGTGCAACCTTTACTGGCTCAGAACCCATAAATGATTTCTATGTAGTTTGGAGATATCTGTGTTTTGGCGTTAACAATCAACTATCTAAGGAGAAATCCAATGAACCTGAAAAAGTGGCTAACTACTGCAATATCTGTCCTGGTTGTGGTATTTCCCATTGTAATCACATTTTTGATGATCGCAGAGCCTGCACTAGCTCAGCGTAGCGATCGCAACCTCAAGCAAAACATTGCCGATGTTGATGTAGATCAGGTTTTGGCCTCTTTGCTCTGAATGTTGGCTTGGCTTTCAACTTTACCTAAAAATCTATCTAAGGAGAAATCCAATGAACCTGAAAAAGTGGCTAACTACTGCAATATCTGTCCTGGTTGTGGTATTTCCCATTGTCATCACATTTTTGATGATCGCAGAGCCTGCACTAGCTCGTACTCGTAGCGATCGCCACCTCAAGCAAAACATTGCCGATGTTGATGTAGATCAGGTTTTGGCCTCTTTGCTCTGAATGTTGGCTTGGCCGTAAACTTTAGGAAAGCGGAGATCTCGACAGGGGCTCTGCTTTCGTTTTGACCATAGATTTGTTCCAGAATGACCATTATGTTCTCAAATAAAACATGAGCATTGTTAACGACATCATGAAGCGTTTATCGCGGCGGGCAATTCCATTGTCGGCTGATCCGGAGTTTGTGGAAAATGTAGAGGCGACCAATCCTCAAGTGGTTTTGAAAAAATTAGCAGACATCCCCATCCAAACCTGGAACTATAAATCTGAGGATCCTGCAATCCGTCATATGGGGCCAATGGCACAGGATTTTTACGGAGCGTTCGGTCTTGGCAACACGGACAAGCACATATTTCATATGGACGCCATTGGTGTTTGTCTGGCTTCCATCAAGGGGCTAAATCAGCTGATTGAAGAGCAAAACCATCGCATTGCACAAAATCAGGAAAAGCTGGAGAAAAACGCCCGCTTGCTGGAAAAACTTGCCGATTTGGTGTCGGAGCAAAGTGAGGGAATAGACTAATGCTTGATACTGCTTATAATAGATTGAATGTCGGTCATAAGGATGTGTCAATTGATGATAATGGCATCATAATGGCTGCGGTCCAAGCCCTTTATAAAAAATTTCTGGAACAGGAAAAAATTATAGCCCAACAGGAACTATGCCTAAAGGAACAAGAGCAGGCAATCAGTCGGATCAAGTTGCCTGATCAGTTGCGTTGAGAAGCTCGGAGGGTGGGCAACCCTGCTGGTATTTCTGTATGGCTGTTTGATCAGAATGGGGATGGTGTTATAAGTCCTGAAGAATTTTATAATTTGCTCAAAGCCTGGGGAGTTAGCGATGAAGAATTAGAGATTGCTTGCTCTAAGCTAAATCTGAAAGCAGGTAACACTTTGTCTAAGGATCAGTTTAAAGACTTGCTTGAACAATTTCACAAAAGTGATGACCCAGATTCTCCTGGTAATTATCTTTTCGGTTCTTTCTAAGTTCGATAATTTGATATTGTAGATATCGTAGGGTGCGTTAGGCGAAGCCGTAACGCACCATCAATCATCTCAGGGCTGACTTTTTAGGTAAGTGCCATTCAGTCGATTTCTCAAACAAGGTTTCGATCGTCTAGAAATTCAACAGGTTCTTGATCTTTGCCATTTTCCCAGGTTAGTGAGAAAAACCAGATACCACTTTCACCAATACAAAAGCTAGCAGGGGTAAACTCCATTTGAGAGTCTAATGGTGGATTAGCTTGCTCAGAGGTATATTCCGCTGACCAGCTAAATGCTTCCCCTGTCCAGGTTAGCCCTTGGGCATGGAGTTGGTGGGCAAATATACGAACTTCATCCAGATTGGGAATGTAAATGGGAATAATCGGATTGTAGTTGTCGTCAATCTGGAGTTGAACTTTAGTTGCTATCACTTTTTTTCAGCTCCTTATACCAAACTTCTAAAATAAAGCTCTGATTTGCTTTTAAGATACGTTCAATTTCGTTAAGTTCATGTTGTTTGAACCCAACTGACTTAGCAAGTGCGATTGGTTCTAACCAAAATTTTGCCTCATGCTTATCCTTGTTGACATGAATATGAGGTGGTTCAGCTAGATCAGCCATATAGAACGAAAACTTATATCCTTTAACTCGCAAGACAACAGGCATAGCGCAATCATTGTGATCTTGTAGGGTGGGTTAGGCCAAGCCGTAACCCACCATTATTTATTATAAAAAACACACAACATTTATAATCTACTCAATTCAGTGATCCCAAAACAGTAGCAGCCGATCACACGAACTGCCAACAATAGTAAGCCCATTAGGTTAGCTTCCGCCTTTGCTGATGTCCGACAGACTATCACTCAGGTATGGGAAAATTCTCTGATGGGCTAGTTTTGGTGAACTTGTGGTGCCAGGGTTGGGTTGTTGCGATCCCCATTAGTTTCTTAATTTCCCTCCCGTTACACTAGCTAACTTTTTGAGTTCACAGACCCTGAAGTTTCAGAACTAATCTTACCTTTTATAGCAATTATCTATCCCATAAGGTACAAATTGATCCCCCGTTTCCCTTAATAAGGGGGACTTTGAGTTTGAAAAGTGTACCTCATAAATGCTAGAACCTCTATATAGCACTACGCATTAAAGTTAGGACATTGATACAAGCAGCAAAAGTGCGACCCGTGGCGAATTTAATTCTTAATGGTAAGAGCGCACCTAAGCTGTTGTAGTCAACTGTTGCTAGCATGCCTATTGCTAGCATGCCTTGCGCGTAGCGCTATAACAACCAACCAAAAGTTTTTTTTCGGTAAACTTAAGCTAAACTTCAAAGGTAAACTTCCGGATAAATAATCGATGCTCAAATTCTACTACAATCCCCTCTCCCCAAATGCTCGTCGTGTCTGGCTCACGTTACTAGAAAAAAACCTTACCTTTGAAACAGTATTACTTAAATTAGATGGCGATCAATTTAAACCAGAGTTTTTAGAAATTAATCCCTTTCATCACATTCCCGTTCTGGAAGATAACGGTTTGCGGTTAGTAGAATCCTTGGCAATTATGGACTACTTGGAAGCCAAATATCCCACACCTGCACTGCTGCCAACTTCACCAGAGGCATTAGCCAAGGTACGGATGGTACAATTGTTGACTGCTAATGAGCTATTTTCCCCAGTAATTCAACTAATCTGTCAAAAGGAAGATTCACCACAATTTAAACTAGA
>NZ_JAAHGN010000208.1:0-8765 GCF_010672485.1 Moorena sp. SIO2C4
ATCAACGGGGCTAAGGAGCTGATAGAGCAGTACCTGACAGCTCATGGGAAAGATGCTATGCCTGGTTCTCCCCGCTGGGAGCATCTGAGACGTTTTTGTCAATGGCTTGAGATTCGGGGTCTTGATAATCAGGGAGAGACCGAATAAACTCTCGCACTACATCGGTTTTATTTCTTTGAACTCTTTTGCTGTAAGCGTTTAGAGCTTCCCACTCTGCTATAGACAGTAGGAAATGAGTGCTTTTTCGCTTTGTACTTGACATATCCATTAGATGTCCATAATATGTTATGTGTGATGTGCATATTATGGATATAAGGATTGTCTCTATGTCATCTAGTGAAAATGTGACGGGTGCGTCTGGACCACGTACCCATCACAACAGAGGCAGGAAACGTACTCCTAGCCGTTCTTTAGAGTCTGCTTCAAGTCTATCTGATATGACAGCGGTGACCGTAACTGGTCACTGCGACAGCGCACCAACTGAGTGGCAACTGCTGCCAACATTCAGCACATTCTCACTGTCACCCGACGGTAGTTTCCCGAAGATAAAGTCAAGTAAGTCTGCATTCATAGACATCAAAACTCAGAAGAACCAAACCGGTATCGCCACCGGGCGTTGCTATCGGATGTATCTAGGGTAGTGCTATGGAAAATCGTAGTTTCTTTGCACTACTCGCCGTAATAGCTCTCGCTATGCATTGTTTCTCATACTTTGAAATTATCCGACTCAATGCAAAGCTTGAAGCTATCAAAAATGAGTACACTGCATTTCGAGTGGGGTGTTTAAATGGGCGATAAATGGGTGGCAATGCCACTCAAAATAACTAGTAAGTTGTTAGATTACGGATTGTGGTTTGGGTGTCGGTTAGTGATAGTCACTCCACGGGTCGCAATCTGGATGTGGAAGTCTCTATCCCGCTTATCACTTGACTTGTCGGTTATGGCTTCCAAGTCGTATGATAAACTCATCACCGTTTATGACAAACTCCCGTATGACGGTGGTTTTGATGACATTGGCTTGAGTTATGTAGATGTCCACGACGGGGATTTCGTCATTTCCCCCGTCGATTTACTATCAGAAATTCAATCCAAACAATTAATGATTATCGGGGCTACTGGCTCCGGAAAGTCCACGTTGGCTCAATGGCTCAGTTACCAAGTTGGCGGAACCGTAATAGTTTACGAGTGCGAGGGTTCTCCCGACTCGTGGCGTGGATTACAAGTAGTCGGACAAGCTGAAGATTTCGATTCCATAAATCAGTCGATGGCTGCTGATTTAAAAGACTTAACCCACCAAATTGAGATTAGAGCAGAGCGAGGGGATTCAGCATTAGCTGGAAGTGACCGGGTATTGATAGCTGAAGAATTCCCGGAACTCGTCCAAAAATGCTCAAACGCATCTGAGTGGTTGGAGAGACACGCCCGAAGAGGCCGGAAGGCACGCCGCTTTTTAATTCTATTGAGTCAATACGACCAGGTAACCGCATGGGGATTGGAGGGCAAGAGCGGTATAGCTGCCAATTTTATCAAGTTACGGCTGGGTAAGCTGGCGGTTAAGCATGCCACCAAGCTCAAAGACGACCAGTTAGTGGAGTGGCTCAAGTCCGATAGTACCCACGCACTACTGGATGATGACCCGGTGCAGCTACCAACGTACCGGGAGCTAACTCAAGTTACCCGTCAGTTACCGATTTCGACCCGGGAAATCGCTGAAACCGCCGCTGGAACTGACTTGAACCAGTTTTCAGAGAGTTCCGAAGACTCTGAAATCTTGGGAAAAGCACTGGCCGAACTCGCTCAAACCAAAAGCCCAACGTACGTTATCAAAAATGTTCTTGGGTACACCGGGAGTCGGTACCAAGCCGGGAAAGCAGAATTTCAGAAACTGATAGGAGGGAAGGAATGACTGAAGTAGGTCAATATGACGGTGATATTTACTTTGATGAAAACGGTGAAGTGGAGTGTGCTTGGGTAGCAGAAATGCGAAATCCGAGGGCACCCGAGCCACATTGTTATGGACCAGCAGCTACATTCTGGGGCGAAGAAGCCAAGAAATTCAATGATGAGTTTGATGCGGTAGCAAAAGAAGCACGAGAGACAAAAGACAATTCAAAAATCCAAAAGTTTTTGGAGAATAAGTGGCATGGAGTTTGAATTAGAAAGCATCCGGTTAATCATGCTAACCGGACTATGGTACATCACATTTTGGATGATAGCAAATGGAAATTGAAATCTTCAAGCAAAACTATTATCAATTCGATGGGCAAGGAAATTGTCTTGGTTGTTTTTGGACAGTTAACTTTTCCAACATCCCGGAAAATCAAATTATGGACTATATCGAAGCGGGATGGTGTAAATCAATACCCATAAACGCATGTAATCGTAAAGACGAATCACAACCGATTCTTTGTGTTTTTGCTTCCACGGATGATTTGGATGAAATCAATTGGTTTGAACCAGGACGTCCACCATTCTGGGAGTGGCACCATGGCTCATGACAAGAACAAGGTCAAGGAAGCGGTAATCGCTGAAGTAGAGACGTGGTGGGGCATGAACGAGCTTACAGCCGAGACTCTCGTGAACGAAGTGCTAGAGAACCCGGAGTGTGACCCAGTACTAACCAAAGTCTTCATCAACAAGCTCGTTGGTTCAACTATCTATAAGTAGTTAAACGACTATAATCTCATAAAACAATTGAGTTAGTTGACTCATGTGGATGATTTGGTGGGTTAACACCTCCTGGTCATCCACTTTTTCATGGATGCAGGTAACAAGATTTATCGGTACTATAGCCATGACATACTACACGTATTACACAGCTCGAAGCCTATTAAATCCATGGGGATTCAGTGAGAATGGGATTCAAATAATGGACTCCAATCAAGCGAAAAATTTTTTTTTGATATCCATGGATGTCAAAGAAAAAATTTTCTCTTCAACGCTTTACCAGAATGGGGTTTTGGGAATGATAACCCCTGAGCCTGGAAATGTAATTATCGGTGCGACACATACTACAAGACCCGTGAATCAGATGGTCTTGGACTTGCTGTTAGGAAACTAGCAGTAATTTATAGTGAGTAATTACCCGATTAAAACAACTCTAAAAATCGTATCAAATAAGGCTGCCTTAATTGATACGTATGGGTTGACAAACTATTTAGCTATGTGTAAATAATAAAAAGGTCAGGCGGACTTAAAGCAGTTCCCTGACCTTAAAAACAAAAAAACAATTGGTTTAATTATATGACCAAATTAGCTGAAACGCAAGCACCACAAGGCTTACAGAGTACATGTGTATTAGATACAGCTGAGGACTTTACCAGGACATGCTTTAACAGACCATCGCCACACGCATTGTTAGAGCACCCACCCGACCCCGATCTCATCTCACGCTGGCGGAAAGCCGGACTTATACCGCACTTCTACGGAAAGAGAGACGGGTTCATGTGCCGGGAACCTCTCCACGACCTCTCGGAGCCCCTGAATCCCAAGACGGTTATCTACTTCCCAGTGGAAGCCGACACGGAATTTTATCATCCGACAGGGGACATCAATAACCCAGACCCCAATAGACCAATTACAAAGACCCTGACCTGCCAGTTCCGAGCTAAAGCAGAACCAACTGGACTGATATTTTCGCACCCAGATAGTGCTGAAATAGCTCGTCATCCTATCATGAAAAGACAGTTAGGCGTTTTCGATTACATGACAGCTATAGGCCACACAGTAAATTTTCATTGGGGAGAACATAACTATAATCTCCCTACTTTAGAAGTTATGATATATGGCTTCTTCTTACCCGCCGAAATCGGACGGATATTCCAAGGACAGCTATTAGATTGGATATTAGAACGTCTCAGATGCAAAAAACCCAGGGACGGTGTTATTGAGATGAAGCGAAGGCTCCAAGCACGCACAGAGCTGTTGATTCCAGGAAAGAATGGGAAAACCGATGTACGAGGAGTTGATTGGATAAACCCCCCGGCCATCATAGAGGTAGATGGACAACTATTTGATATACGTTTCTCATTTATAGATGTCTGCGCAGTTTTGGGTAAAAGCAATTACGATTCATACTATAGAAGCTTGACCGGGGAACAGCATCCACTGAAAAATCTCTTAACCCAAGATGACAAATCACTGATGAATGTGACTTATGTGAAAAAACCTCGTGATTTCGATTTGTACTCACTTGGGGACACGTACGTCATTCCACCACTGGAAGCTTATGAACAGCGCACCCGTGAAAAATTCCGAGCATTCGGGGTAGAAAAATACTTCAAAACACCCCCGCTTACTCTTGGAAGTGCAACAGCCAAACTTAAAGAAGCCCTGTTACTAAAGCACTGTGGCTTAAACCCGTCTGATAAAAAAGAACTCCACGAATACTTAGAAGATGGAACCGCCGCATACTTCAAGACTCATAAGCAGTACACATCAGTACTCAATGGAAAAGTTGATGGTGGACGGTGTCGCAATAACCGCCCCACAGTGGTCGCAGTCAATGGCTTAATAGCAGATGCAGACATACAAGGATGCTATGGAAAATCTCAAAAGTATCAGGACTATCCCATTGGTAAGCCAGTGGTAATCAAATACCCAATCAAAAGCACTATCAATGAGTACATGACACTGGGTAAGTTTTTACGAAAGTATGGGAAAGAATTAGAATATGGACTGTGGCAAGCACGTGTATCAACCCCAGCTAATTACCAACTGAAATATCCTCAAAACTTTTTGATGTCGTGGAAACCTCCCAAAGACATGAATAAGGTTTTCACAGACACCGACATGCAAGAAATTGAGTGGTTTACAGAAGATAATGTGGGAGTTTGCAAAATATTCACACATCAAGTGGATAACGCAATCGTCACAGCAGACACTATCAATCTCATTGAAACCATTTGCTCTCCCCGCCAGCGAAAGGAACTTTTAGATAATTTACTAGTTAAGACGGCTGCATTCTATCCAAAAACGGAAGAATGTCAGTCATTTGAAGAGTTTGTGAATCGGCGAGTTACGCATAACGGGAGGAATCAGGTAGAGGTCAAAGTCAAAAGGAAAAAGACCAAGATAACCGAAGAATTCCAAGAGTGTCATGCATGGCTCCGTGTAAATGAGGGAGACTTAATCATCAACGATTTGCTAGCAGAACGGAAAAAGTACAGCAAGCGAATTGCTAGTGAAAAGCCATACAACGAGATGTATAAGAGAGACATTAACACCACGGCTGGTAACTCAATGTCACCGTACTTTGCAATTGGTAATGTAGTCGTTGGTAACAACATCACTAACAGAGCACGCATGATGGCATGGTGCATGGAGGCAGGGCTTCACGGTTTTCAAACTATTACCGACGGGTGTGCGTTTGAGCCTAACAGAGTGGTTTATGCGAAGTCAAAACAAAAGTTAACTACGGAGTCCGTTTACAACGGATACACCAAAGAATCCAGTAGTTCATTTAAAATTAATGCGATTGGAGGAGTTAAACAGATTGAACACTTTATCAACTGGAACGGTAACCCGCTAATCCATACGGTACTGTTAGATGAAAACAGTACAAGCCAATTAACACTCTATGCTTTGGGAGAAATAGCCAAGGGATTGAAAATAGGATTGAAACTGATTGAAGAATCTGAAACAGGTATCAAAACAGTAGGATTAAACAATGAACGGGCACGACAGTGGTTAGAAACCCAAATCAAAGAACATCTCAAGCAACAATTTCCGAGGATGAAGGTAATTGATTTGTACGACATAGAAATCAAGGACTTATTCGATGGAGGCGCATTCCACGCCACCGCTAATTACAATCTATGGATAGGCGATAAATTGGAAGTGGAACGGATGCGCTCATATAAAAGCCGTCCAGCTAAAACAGTGCAACAAGACAATGGCAAACTCTTATTAAGTGAACCGAAATACGTAGCATCCCGAGAATTCCTAACAAGTTTGTATCAGAACCCCGACAGCATACCACCAACTAAAGTCTATATGGAAGAGAAAATACTAAAGCCTGGAGAATGGAAAAATAATTGGGAATCGTCATGGCAAAACGCAACAGCGTTCCCTGGATGTACGGTTGAATCAGCCAGAATACTAAGACCATGTAATTTGAATCAATTCACATTCCAAACGTTTGAACAGTGGCAGTCATGGAATCGGGAACAGAAAAAACTGATTGAAGATTGTGGGCACTCTTATGAAATGTTCTTTCTCAATCCCGATGGCACGTTAAATTTTCAACAGATGGTAATTGAACTGGATGAAGCTATCCGTAATGGAGCTAAAAACTTCAAATCAACCCTTTCAGCAGAACAAAAACACCATTTCACACGATTAAAACAGGAACATCAAGAACATCACACTCTCAAAAAGACACGAGAACAACTGAACCACCGATACGGACGCATACCCAACTACCTAGAAGTAGAACCCATGCCGGTAGAGGGTAGTGTACCAGGACAAGATAACGCGCCTAGTGTGGAACCAGAATATTAACCGTAGACGTAGTGAAAAGTCAGTAAAAAGCACGGTTGATTGAAAGGGTTTTAGATGAAGATTTTCCGGATGAAGTTGATATCAGTTCAAAAAGCAGCGACTTCATCCGGAAAATGCGAACGCTGAAACCCTTTCATATCAACATATGTGCGTTTTTGTGTGGGTAAAAACGCGCTATATATGGTGAGTAGGGTTTTACCCAAGGGACCAAATAAGCCGCTTGCAGCGCCCTCCTTTCCCCCTACCTTCTACCCACACCCGTCTTCTGATTGAAATTTCCGGTTCTGTACCTCTCTTTTAGACACCTTTGTGACCGTCCTCCCATTAGTGGCTATTTCTTTTGTGAGTTCCTGAGTCGGTAGTCTTGGATTATGACCCACGGTCTATCTGCGGAGCTTCTGAATTCTTTTTCGATTTCATCCCTTCCGGATGGGTTCCCTCCGCCCCTTATTTAAATATTGCGATGATTTTGATGATTTGATGTTCTAATGACATTGTGAATTAATAAGCTGTCACAACCATCCTATTACCCAACCCTCTACTTATCCCCTACTCTTCCCGGGTTCCTAGTATTGACTATTTAGTTTGTGAATTTTTGATGTGTGTGGCCAAGATGGTCTGATTCATGTCCACATTTTGGCTATTATTGGCCGTACCCGGCCAATTAGCTGGTTCATATACCCATTTTAGCTTTAAGAGTGGTTATGGGCTTGCCTTTGCATTGGGATACCATCCTGTAGAATCATTCCTAGGTGTCGCTGTTTTCTTTTTATGACCCCTCACTGTACCCCGGTCGCATTTTTCGATACATTAAATCTGATTCATGCGCCATATCGTATACCCATCCCCCACACCCAAGATGAGATGAGTGGGAGTCTACGGGTGGGATGGCTCCACTCAAATGACCGGTTTCAGTACAGCTATTCACCCAATCAACGATTCACCGCTCATAAGACACTGACTGGTCATTGGGTGGCTTATCGGATGCTTTACCGGCGCTGCCGTCAAGACATGCTTGGAACAAGTTCTGAACTCAATGCACGGATTTTAGAGTTAGCGGCCATCAACATTTCACTATCCGATGATGAGTACTGGGTAGACTTAGCGGCACATGAGCTTTTAAGATATCCCATTACGTCCTCAAGTACTTCGGACGCCACTATGCAGTTAATTGATGAGTACATGCGAGCTGCTCATGGACTGAACACTATTCCACTAACCGAGCAGTGGGATAGCTTGAAAAAGTTTCGAGATTGGATTGTATACCTTTCTAATAATTAATTACAATGATAGTTGTCAGTGTTTTGTTGTAATTATAAATGGCATTTCCAGGTCATAATTTTATTATTTTGCGAGAAGATTCAGATGATACTTATTTATTAAAGTGTCTGGATTTTGATGGTATTGATGACCCCTATAAAGCCTTAATAGCTGCTGACCTCCAATATAATCAAGGCATCCCCATGCCACCTGTCAATATAATTTGGACGTTTTTATCTGAAGATTGTGATGTTGGAGATATTCTTTATGGGAAATTTCTTCCACAATCAGTTAAATCTGAAAAACCACCTACTTTTAAAGTAGTGTCTCGTTTTAAATTAGTACCTGAAGGAGGAGGTGAGTATAAATTAGCGGTTTTATAGTTTGGCTGGGATTTCGTTTGATTGGTTATACTAAAAATATAATAGTCTTACAAAGTCTTACACGAGTATGTTAGCATAGTCTTACACAGTCTTACAATACGTTCGTATCGACTATGACAAGAACTAGTACCAGTACCGTGACCGATGGACTACTCCACTGTATGAATGGTAAGTGGACCATCCAAATCCCAGCTGACGCTTATACAATGACTGGCTCAGACTGGTATGGGTGGCTCAAAACCAATTCCAAGTTCCGGTTCAAGCATGGGGCTGATGTCTCATACACCGCTTACAAGCACAGTGATTCATACTGGAAAGTCCAGCGTCGGGTTAACGGGCGACTCCGAAATAAGTATCTGGGTAGTAGTGGGGAGCTATATTATGGTCGTCTGCTAGACATCGGGCATCAGCTTGCACTACCAGACGAGCTGTATTGGCAAAACGAAACCGGTCAAAAGACCGGCTCGCAAGAATTACGGGAACGAAATTACAAAATCAACGGGGCTAAGGAGCTGATAGAGCAGTACCTGACAGCTCATGGGAAAGATGCTATGCCTGGTTCTCCCCGCTGGGAGCATCTGAGACGTTTTTGTCAATGGCTTGAGATTCGGGGTCTTGATA